>JBARYS010000530.1:0-4916 GCA_049648155.1 Catalinimonas sp.
CACCGGGCTGGTGCTGAACGGCCACCTGTTGCGCCACGACTATGAAAAAACGGAGTTCTACACGCGCCGCGCGAGCTAATCGACTGCCGCCGTGCGCGACACCAGCCCGCCGGTGAGCCGCAGTAGCTCCGTCTCGGCGAGCTTGGCGGCGAAGGTCGCCTCGATCAGCCGCCGCTGCACGTCGACCGTATTGCGCTGGGCCTCCCGCAATTGCAACGGCGTCGACACACCGATACGGTAGCGGTCCAGTTCGATGCTCACGCGCTCCTCGGCGATCTCCAGATTCTCTTCTTCGAGGCGGGCACGGTCTAAGCTGTTGAGGTATTCGTAGTGCGCGCGCACCACGGCCGCGTCGAGTGCTACCTCCAGGTCGGCGATCTCGACCGCGCGGACTTGCTCGGCGATGCGGGCATTCTGAACGCGCCGCCACTGGTTCAGCCCGTCGAACAGGTTGACGCGTACCGTCGCCCCGTAGGTAAAGCCGACCTGCCGGTTTTCGACCAGAAAGCCCGCTTCCGAATTAAGGCGGTTGTATCCGTAACTGCCGAACAGGTCCAGCTCGGGCCAGAAGTCCGTCCGGGTGGTGCGGGCGCGGAGGGTGGCCAGCTCGCGCCGCAGGCGGGCCTCGGCAAGGGCCGTGTTCTGCACCCGCAGGCGGTCGCGGAGCGCCGGCAGGTGCAGCGTATCGTTCACCGGGATGACGGTATCGGCCACCACGAACGACGCTTCCGGCGAGCGGACCAACAACTCATTCAGGTCTACCCGCGCCACTTGCAGGCGGCGTTGCTCGTCGAGCAGCGCCGAGCGGTCGGCGTTGCGGTCGGCCTGCGCGGCTAAGTACTCCGCCTTGGTGCCGGTGCCGACCTCGTACTGATCCTGCGCCAGTTGCAGCCGCTGCTCGGAAATCACCAGCGTGTTGTCGAACGCCCCCACACGTGCGGCCTGCTGCACCACGTTGAAGTAAGCGGCCGTGACGTCGGCCACCAGGTTTTCGACCACCGCCTGTTGATTCAACTCGCCGGTTCGCTCCAGGGTCTGCAATACTTTGTAGGCTGTGAAGCTGCCGCCGCCGTCGAACACGGTCCAGACGGCGTCGACGGAGCCGGTGAGTACGTCGGCGCGGGCATTGTCGATCTCGTTGCCCCGCCCGTCGAGAAACTGCTGCCGGGTGTCGTTGAGGCGGTACTCGCGCCGTCCGCCCGCTGTGACCAGCGGCAGCAGCCCGGCGTTGCCCGGCGTCAGTTGGTTGGCCAGGCTGTCGCGCCGCAGTTCTACCAGCCGGACGGCCAGGTTGTTCTCCAGCGCTTCGGCCAGCACGTCGGGCAAGGTGAGGCGCTCTTGCGCCACCGTGAGGCCGAACGGACCGAGCGCAAGTAAAAAAAGAAGCAGACGGTTTCGCATTGGGGGAAGGGCCGGGAGGAGAGCCGAGAGCCGCCCGGCCGGGGCTGCGGGCGCACGGGGGTGCAAGGTAAGGGCCTGCCTGGATTGGCGCACCGCGCCGCAACGGCCTAAAAGTAAATTCAGCGACCCTCCCCGTAGGTAAAATAAGGGTAAGTTCCCTTCTCTGTTTAGGGCCCATCTGGGTTTTCGGGCGAGATCGCGCTCCGGGCCGCACGGAGTACGCAGATAGGTCTCGACCGAACGTTCACCCGCCTTTCCCACGAGTATCATGTTTCGCAACTTTTTCTCGTACGCTCGCTACGACCTTCCCGCCGGCCTCGTGGTCTTTCTGGTAGCGCTGCCGCTCTGCCTCGGCATTGCGCTGGCCTCGGGCGCGCCGCTCTTCTCGGGCATCATCACCGGCATCGTCGGGGGGATCGTGGTGGGCCTCCTCACCGGCTCGCAACTGAGCGTGAGCGGTCCGGCGGCCGGGCTTACGGTGATCGTGCTGGACGCTATCGGCGACCTGGGTGGTTTCGACGTGTTCCTGTTGGCGGTGGTGATCGCGGGGGTGATGCAACTGCTGCTCGGCGTGCTCAAGGCGGGCATCATCGGCGCGTACTTTCCTTCGTCGGTGATTCGCGGCATGTTGGCGGCCATCGGCCTGACGCTCATCTTGAAGCAGATCCCTCACTTCTTGGGGGTAGATTCCGACGCCTTCGGTGAGATGAAGTACGACCAGCCCGACGGCCGCAACACGTTCACCGAGCTGATCTTCGCCGTGCAAAACCCTACGCGGGGGCCGCTGGTGGTAGGCATCGTCTCGCTGGTGATCCTGTTGATTTGGGAGACGCGCGCCGTCCGCAAACGGATGTTTTCGACCTACGTGCCCGGGGCGCTGGTGGCGGTGGTGGTGAGCGTGCTGCTGAACGAGCTGTTCAAAGAGGCTCTGCCCGCGCTGGCCATCGAGCCGTCGCACCTGGTGCCGCTGCCCGTGCTGTTCGATCCGAACGAGACGCAGGTGGCCTTTCAATTTCCGGACTTCGGTCAGTGGCTGAACGGCGGGGTGTACGTCACGGCCGCGACGATCGCGGTGGTGGCGACCCTGGAGACGCTGCTGAGCCTGGAGGCCGTCGATAAGCTGGACCCGATGCGGCGGCGCTCGGACCAGAACAAGGAGCTACGGGCGCAGGGCATCGGCAACATCTTTTCAGGGCTGATCGGCGGACTGCCCATGACGTCGGTGATCGTCCGCAGCTCGACCAACGTCAACTCCGGCGGGCGCACGCGGCTGTCGGCCATCTTCCACGGGGTGCTGCTGGCCGGAACGGTCTTCCTGATTCCCCGGCTGCTGAACATGATTCCGCTCTCGGCGCTGGCGGCCATCCTGCTGGTGATCGGCTACAAGCTGACCAAGGTCGAGATGATCGTCCGGCAGTTCCGCATCGGCTGGGAGCAGTTCATCCCGTTCGCGGTGACCATCGTGGCGATCCTTTTCACCGACCTGCTCGTGGGCATCCTGATCGGCATGGCCGTGGGTGTGTTCTTTATCTTGCGCTCAAACTACCGCACCACCTACTTTTACGACGCCGATTACTTGGCAAATGGTACGCCCGAGCGCCCCACCATTTACGTGCGCCTTTCGGAGCACATCTCGTTTCTGAACAAGGCCAGTTTACGGATGATGCTCGACCGGTTGCCGGAGAACAGCCGGGTGGTGATCGACGGTACGCAGACGCGCAAGATCGACCACGACGCGCTGGAGATTCTGGAAGAGTACCAGCGGTCGGCCCCCGAGCACGGCATCCACGTGGAGCTGATCAACGTGAAGCAGAACCCCGAAGAAGACTACAAACACGCTTAACGACCGCCGCAACCCCCATGCAAATACTCGACGGAAAAGCCACCGCCGCCGCCGTCCGGCGCGAGATCACCGACGCCGTGGCCGAACGCAGCGCGACGGGTGAGCGCCCGCCACACCTGGCGGCCATTCTGGTGGGAAGCAACCCCGCCAGCGAGGCCTACGTCCGCAACAAGGTGAAAGACTGCGCCGCCGTGGGCTTCGAGTCGTCGCTGTTTCGTTTCGAAGCGAGCGTGAGCGAGGCCGTGCTGCTGGATCAGATCCGCCGCGTGAACGACGACCCCGGGATCGACGGGCTAATCGTGCAACTGCCGCTGCCTGACCACATCTCGGCCGTGCGCGTCACCGAGACCATCGACCCCCGCAAGGACGTGGACGGCTTCCACCCCGGCAACGTGGGGAGGATGGTGCTGGGGCTGCCGACGTACCTGCCGGCTACTCCCTACGGCATCGTGGAACTGCTGCGCCGCTACGAGATCGACACCAGCGGTATGCGGGCCGTGGTGGTGGGGCGCAGCCACATCGTGGGCTCGCCGATGAGTGTGCTGCTGGCCCGCAACGCCAACCCTGGCAACGCCACCGTGACGCTCTGCCACAGCCGCACGCGCGACCTGCCGGCCCTGTTGCGCGAGGCCGACCTGATTGTGGCCGCCCTGGGCCGCCCGGGCTTTATCGGGGCCGACCAGGTCAAGGAGGGCGCGGTGGTCATCGACGTGGGCATCACCCGCGTGGCGGACTCCACCAAAATGAGCGGCTGGGCGCTGCGCGGCGACGTGGCCTACGACGAGGTGGCCCCACGCTGCCGGGCCATCACGCCCGTGCCGGGAGGCGTGGGGCCAATGACCCGCGCCGGGCTGCTGCTCAACACGCTGGCGGCCGCCCGTGGGGAGGTCTACGGGTAGCGTAGACGGAAAAAACTCCGCGCGGAGAGGGCGGAGCCTGACACGACCAAACCTTTGGCCCGCAAGGGAGTGTTGAATGCTGGACGCCGCTTGCTTATCTTCCCCGGGTTACTGCCGTTATGCCGATCTCGACGCCTTCGTTCTCAGAAACTACCGCTGCCCCGCACGGGGTAGCCGCCCTGCCGCTGATGGAGGCGTTCTACACCCTGCAAGGGGAGGGGATGCACCAGGGGCGGGCCGCGTATTTTATCCGCCTGGGTGGGTGTGACGTGGGTTGCCACTGGTGCGACGTGAAGGACTCGTGGGACGTGAGCCGACACCCGCACGTGACCATCGGGGAGATCGTGGCCGAGGCTGCCCGCCACCCGGCGCGGCTGGCGGTGGTGACCGGCGGCGAGCCGCTGATGCACAACCTGGACGAGCTGACCGGGGCGTTGCGGGCGGCGGGCTTCCGGACGCACGTCGAGACGTCGGGTGCGCACCCGATGAGCGGCACCTGGGACTGGGTCTGCCTCTCGCCGAAGAAGTTCAAGGCCGCCTGCGAGGAGGCCTTCGCCGCCGCCGACGAGCTGAAGGTGGTGGTCTACCACCCGAGCGACCTGGCCTGGGCCGAGGCTTTCGTGCCGCGCGTCGGCTCCGACTGCCACCTGCTGCTACAGCCCGAGTGGGACCGCCGCGCGCGCGCCATGCCCCTGATCCTCGACTACGTACGCGCGCACCCGCACTGGCGGGCGTCGCTACAGACCCATAAGTACCTGGAGATTCCGTAATCC
>JBARYS010000531.1:0-1653 GCA_049648155.1 Catalinimonas sp.
TTGTGGCCCTGAGCACGCTGCGTGGGTACGTCACGACCGACGAACTGCGACGGTTGCTGTGGTGCGTGTGCCTCCTCTGTCTGCTCTTTCCGACCATCAACTTGATGGCCGGCACGCCCTTTTGGCAAGGCCCGCTGCCGGTGCAGATCATCGATTGGCTTGTTCCCTGACTACTGCTTGATGATCCAGTAAACGTAGGCGTTGACGGGGCGCGTTTCGCGGTCGCCGCCGCGATTGATGAACACGCCGTGCACGTGGTTGCCCGCTTCGTTGGAGCGAAACTGCCGCTCGCTGCCTTCGCCGCCGGATGCCAGCGTGCCGTACGGGCGGCGGTTCGGGAAGGGGTTCTCGCCGATGGGGTGCACGTGAGCTCCCGAACTGGTGGTTCCGCCGGTGAACACGCGCGAGCGGGGCAGGGCGGTGGCGTCCAGTTGGTAGGAGCCTACTCCGGCGTCAGTGACCTGCTCGTTGCCGTCCAGCGACTTGTAGCGGTCACTCAGGCCGTAGTCGCGCGTGGAGTCTTCCGTTACGCCACGCAAGAAGTACCCGCCCAGATCGGGCAAGCGAAAGCCGCTGGTAGAGTCGCCGCCCCAAGTGTAGCCGATGGCCCCGAACAACGTCGCATGGGTCTGGTCGGAGCCGTCGAGATGAGCACCGTCGCACACCAGCCAGCCCAACGGCACGGCTTCGCGCGGGCCGGCGAAGGCCACGATGGTGCCGGCCGGAACGCCGCCACTTGTGCCCCCGGGCTGCGAAACGGTGCAAGCGCTCAGGAAGCCGAAGAAGAGCAGGAGAGGGGTGGGGTAGACGCGCATAAGTGGTGGATGAAGGCCGCTAAAGTAGGGCAATTCGGCAGACCCGCCCGCGCCCCGTCGCCGCCCTCAGGAGGTGGTTAGAGGCCAGCGGGCCACGGGGCTAACCTCTTGGCCGGCCCGCAAACCCGCTTCCCACTGAAAATGGGCCGCCTGCGCAATCATCGCGGCGTTGTCGGTGCAGTACTCGAACGCGGGGATGTAGGTGTGCCACCCCGCCGCCTCCTGCGCCCGCAGCGCCTCGCGTAGTGCCGAGTTGGCCGCTACTCCACCCGCCAGGGCTACGTGGCGCAAACCCGTGGCCTCGACGGCGCGGCGCACCTTCACCATCAGCATTTCAACCAGCGCACGCTGCACCGAGGCGCAGAGGTCGTCGCGGTGGCGGGTCGCGAAGTCGGGGTCGCGCTGCTGCTCTCTGCGCAAAAAGTAAAGCACGCCGGTCTTGATGCCGCTGAACGAGAAGTCGAGGTCCGGCACCTCCGTGAGGGGGAAGTCGAACGCGTGCGGGTTGCCCCGCTGGGCGTGCCGGTCGAGCAGCGGGCCGCCGGGGTAGGGCAGCCCCAGTAGCTTGCCGATCTTGTCGAACGCCTCGCCCACGGCGTCGTCACGCGTCTGGCCCAGCAGGTGCATCCGGGTGGGGGCGTCGACGCGCACCAGTTGGGTGTGGCCTCCGCTGACGGTGAGGCAGAGAAAAGGGAACGGCGGCACGGGCGGCTCGATGAAGTGCGCCAGGATGTGCGCCCGCATGTGGTGCACGGGCAGCAGCGGCACGCCCAGCGCCAACGCCAGCCCCTTGGCGAACGAGGCCCCCACCAGCAACGCGCCCAGCAGCCCCGGCCCC
>JBARYS010000532.1:0-5441 GCA_049648155.1 Catalinimonas sp.
GTGCGGCCTCCGACCCGACGAAGGCCCCGAAACCGGCGGCCCCCACGCACCCTACCGGCAGTCGGAGCGCAGCGCCCTCTACCGCGAGCACGCCGAGCGCCTCGTGGCCGCCGGGCACGCCTACTACACCTTCGATACGCCCGAGGAGTGGGAGCAGATGAAGGCCCGCATGGAGGCCGCCGGGGTGGTCAAGCCGCAGTACAACGCCGCCGTGCGGCAGCGAATGCGCACGTCGCTCGCTTTGGGGGCCGAAGAGACGCAGCGGCTGCTCGATGCCGGTACGCCCCACGTGATTCGCCTCAAGGTGCCGCCCAAGGAAGAGGTGCGCTTCGAGGACGCCGTGCGCGGCTGGGTGCTGGTGCACAGCAGCACGCTCGACGACAAGGTTCTGCTCAAGAGCGACGGCCTGCCCACCTACCACCTGGCCAACGTGATCGACGACTACCTGATGGGCATTACCCACGTGGTGCGCGGCGAGGAGTGGCTGCCCTCGGCCCCGGCGCACGTGCTGCTCTACCGCTTCTTGGGGTGGGAGGAGCACCGCCCACAGTTTGCGCACTTGCCGCTGCTGATGAAGCCCAACGGCAACGGCAAACTCAGCAAGCGCGACGCCGACGCCTTCGGCTTTCCGATCTATCCGCTCAGTTGGACCGACCCCGCAACGGGCGAGACCTCGCAGGGTTTCCGCGAGGCCGGCTACCTGCCCGAGGCGCTGCTGAACTTCTTGGCGCTGTTGGGCTGGAATCCCGGCACCGAGCAGGAGCTCTTCACGCTCGACGAACTGGTCGAAGCCTTCTCGCCGGAGCGCATCAACAAGGCGGGCACCCGCTTCGACATCGAGAAGGCGCAGTGGTTCAACCAGCAGTACCTGCGCCGCCGCCCGGCCGACGAACTGGCGGGCTGGCTGCGCGACGAGTTGACCGCACACGCCCTCACGGCTACGGAGGCGCAACTGGCCGCTGCCGTCGAGCTGCTGCGCGAGCGGGTCACCTTCCCGGACGACCTGCGCCGCGAGGGGCGGGCGCTGTTTCAGTCGCCGACGACCTACGACGAAAACATGGCCGCCAAGCAGTGGAACGCCGCGGCAGCCTCCGTGCTGGTCGCCTACGCCGACACCCTCGCGGCGCGTGGCGAGATGGACGCCGACCAAGCCCGCGCCATGCTTCAGGCCGCCGCCGAAGCCAAGGGTCTGAAGGTGGGCAAGGTGATGCCTGCCCTGCGCTTGGCCGTGACGGGCGGCGCCCAGGGCCCGGACCTGATGCAGACCCTCGGCGTGCTAGGTGGCGAGGTCGTGGCCGCGCGCATCCGTGCGGCCGTGCGTACGCTGGCGGCCGCACCCGCACCGTAGCGTCGAAACAGGGGGATGGATCGTCCCGTTGGAGTAAGAGGACCAGCCAGGGGCGTTCGTTGCGCCCGCTGCCGGCCACGTACCCATCATCAGAACAACCAGCACATGACCAAGCGCAAATCCAAACCCAAGCAAGCCCCCGACGGCGAAGAGAAGCCGCGCGTGCACCCCGAACTCGAAGGGTTCGAGATCAACATCAACTCCCTCGGCGAGGTGACCAACAGCTTCGACATCGACAAGATCAACCTGTTCTTGAACCGCCACGTCGACGATAAGAAGTTGCGTGACCGCGATGACGTGCCCGGCCGCGACGACGTGGATGAAGAAGAAGAACTCACGCCGACCGACGAATTGAGCGACGCGGAGATCGACGCGGAGTGGGCCGACGATGACGATGATCCCGAGCGGCCGTAACGCCGCCTGTTTACCTTCTTGACTTTCCGTCATCATTCCTAAAAAAAGTATGAGCCGTTCGCACGAAGTAGACTACCGCATTCTGGGCAACGACATTCAAGTCGTGGAAGTAGAGCTTGACCCCCAAGAGACCGTGATCGCCGAGGCGGGTTCGATGCTCTTCATGGAAGAGGGCATTCAGTACGACACCCGCATGGGCGACGGCTCCAACCCCCGCGCGGGCCTGTTCGACAAGCTGATGTCGGCCGGGTCGCGTCTGCTCACCGGCGAGTCGCTCTTCATGACGCACTTCACCAACCAGGGGCGGAGCAAACAGCGCGTCGGCTTTGCGGCCCCTTATCCCGGCACCATCGTGCCGGTAGACTTGGCCGGCGTGCCCGGCGGTGAGCTGATCGTGCAGAAAGATGCCTTCCTCTGTGCCGCGTTGGGCACGCGCATCGCGGTGACGTTGAACCGCCGCTTGGGCGCGGGCTTCCTGGGGGGCGAAGGCTTTATTCTGCAAAAGCTCAGCGGCGACGGCCTGGCCTTTGTGCACGCAGGCGGTACCCTGATCGAGCGGACACTCAACAACGAGACCCTGCGCGTGGACACTGGTTGCGTAGTGGCCTTCGAACCCAGCGTAGACTTTGACGTGCAGCGGGCCGGCGGGCTCCGTTCCATGGTCTTCGGCGGTGAGGGGCTCTTTCTGGCCACCCTGCGCGGCAGCGGCCGGGTGTGGCTACAGTCGATGCCCATCAGCAAGCTGATTCAGGCGCTGGCTCCCTACGGAAAAAACCAGAGCAAAGAGGGCAGAAGCTTGCTCGGCGGACTACTGGAAGACTGACGAGAGAACCGACATGAGGAGGGGACGCTCGGGAGAACTATACTTAAAGAACTCCTCGGTTTATTACTAACTTGCGCGCTCGATGCGTGCCGGCCGGAAAACTTCCACTCTCCTTATTCCGTGACACCCTATTAATAGCGACGGACTTTTTTCACGGCTTTCAATCACCAATCTATTATCACCCATGACTAGCATCCTCCACCGCACTCGTAGCTGCGTCATGCTGATATTGCTACTGTTTTTCGGTATCAGCACCAGCGGGCAGACCCAATTTGCAAACGACCCCGACGAACTGATAGAGGTTAGAGGCAACATTGTAGATTCCATCACGGGAGAGCCGGTCGAAGCCTACCTCGAGTTTTGGAAGAAGCCCGACGGCGATAACATCGGTATCTTTGAGCTGGAAGAGCGCGGTGTCTTCGATATGATGTTCAAGCAGCAGGCTTCCTACATGATCGACGTGGTTGCTCCCGGTTACTTTCCGTATCAAACGGAGTTGAGTCTGTATCCGGAGAATATAGAGTCAGAAGTCGTTGAGCGCGACTTCCGGCTGCGCGCTTTGAAGGTAGGTGAGGTGTTGCGTCTGAAAGACCTGAACTTTGAAGCCAACCGCTACGACATCATGCCGGCGGCTTACCCTACCCTCGGCGAGTTGATCCGTTTGATGGAGCTCAACCCGTCGCTCAAAATTCGTTTGGAAGGTCACACCAACATTCAGGGCACCGACAATATCAAACTCTCGAAGCAGCGGGTGCGGGCCATTGAGAAGTACTTGGTGGGGCGCGGCATCGAAAAGAAGCGCATCGCTCACCGCGGCTACGGTGGCAAGCAGCCCCTAGTCACCCAAGGTAGCGCAGAGCAACGCGCCGTCAATCGCCGTGTGGAAGTGCGCGTAACCAGTATATAAGGTATGCACGTAGCGTAGTGCTAAGGACTTGCGCGGGGTGCTTGCGGCCACCCGGCGGGTCCCCTCTAGATAAAGTGCCTCTACCTTTCGGTTTTTCAGCACTTTGCTTATCATTGCCCGCGAAACAGGTAACCCGACGGATACTCCCCTCCGTCACGTCCGTACGTAAGGTATACGGACCTTCATCATCATTTAAAACAGGAACATGAAACAACTGCGTACCGTCTGGTGTATGCTCCTCCTCTTCACACCCGCCGTTCTGTCGGCACAAGAGGTACAGTGGGCGAGTGAAGTGCTGGACTTCTCCTCCGAACTGTCGGAACGTGAGTACTCCGCTCGCCAAATTCTCGGGGAACCCGACGTGCTGCCTGCCGGCGGCGAGAGCCCGAATTCGTGGGTGCCGAAAAACGAGGACAAGCGTAACTCCATCAAAGTGGGCTTCGAAAAGCCGATGCGCATCCAGCAAGTCGCGGTGGCGGAGGCTTTCAACCCCGGCTCAGTGTACCAAGTGTTCGCCTACGACGGTGACGACAAGGAGTATCTGATCAACACGTTCTCCCCTCGGCCGATCACCCGCGCGGCCCGTATGTTCAACATTTTCTTCAACGAGACGCCCTACCAGGTATCTGCCATCAAGATCGTGATCGAAGGTAAGGCCGTGCCCGGCTACAACGCCATCGATGCTATCGGCATTGCGAACACGCGTACGCCCATCGAAGCCGAGGTCAATGTGCTCGACTCGATTTCGGCAAACCTCGTCGTGGACCGCCTCAGCGATAACGTCAACAGTGAGTACAAAGAGCTTAAGCCGCTCATCTCGCCCGACGGTAAGACCATGTACTTCAGCCGCCGCAATCACCCCGAGAACGTAGGGGGCGTCGACGACCCGGAAGACATCTGGTACTCTGAAATGAGCAGCGACGGCGAGTGGCAGAAGGCTAAGAACCTCGGCCCCCCTCTGAACACGGAAGGCCCCAACTTCGTCAGTTCGATCACCTCGGACGGTGAGACGATGGTCATGGTGCTGGGCAACCAGTACGGCTCCAACGGTAAGATGCGCGCGGGGGTGTCGATCTCCCGCCGGGGGGCCGACGGTGGTTTCGAGGAGCCCAAAAACCTCGAGATCAAGAACATGTACAACTTTAACGAGAAGGCTAACTTCTTCATGGCGAACAGCCAGAAGGTGATGTTGATGTCGATCGAGCGTGAAGATTCACGTGGCGGTCGCGACTTGTACGTGATCTTCGAACAGGAGGACGGCGATTGGAGTGAGCCGCTCAACGTGGGCGACGACCTCAACACCGCCGGCGAAGAGTCCAGCCCCTTCCTGGCCGCCGACGAAAGGACACTCTACTTCTCGTCGGAGGGGCACAGCGGATACGGCGGTAGCGACATCTACGCTACGCGCCGCATCGACGATACTTGGACGAACTGGACCGAGCCTGAGAACCTGGGGCCGGAGATCAACTCGCCCGGCGAGGACATCTTCTTTAACCTGCCGGTCAATAGTGACTACGCCTACTACTCTCGTGGCGTCAGCGAAACCGAAGCCGACATCTACCGCATTAAGATGCCGGTCATCGTGCAGCCGAGCCGTGTCGTGATCGTTTATGGCAAGACGCTCGACGTGGAGTCGAACGAGCCGGTGGCCGCCACGATCTACTACGAGGACCTTGCCACCGGTGAGGAGAAGGGACGTGATGCCTCTAACTCGACCACGGGCGACTACCAGGTGGAACTACCGACCAGCGCACGCTACGGCTACCGCGCCGAGGCCGAGGGTTACTACCCGCTGAGCGCGAACCTCGATCTGACCGGCATCGGCAGCCAGCGCCCCGACACCGTGGAGCAAAACCTCTACCTGGTGCCGCTCGGCGATACCAGCGACACCACCGGTCCCGTCCCCATCACGCTCAACAACGTCTTCTTCGATTTCAACAAGTCTACGC
>JBARYS010000533.1:0-6406 GCA_049648155.1 Catalinimonas sp.
GAAGCCGGGCGAGGATACAACCAACTTCATTTCGCAGGTGCTGGACCGAATTACGCTACCAGGCTCGATTTTTCTGGCTATTGTGGCGATTCTGCCCGCTTTCGCCAGCGTGGCGGGGGTGAACAGGGAGTTTGCACAGTTCTTCGGTGGTACCTCGTTGCTGATCATGGTGGGGGTGATTCTCGATACACTACAGCAGATCGAAAGCTACCTGCGCATGAAGCAATATGACAGCATGATGGGTTCGAGCCGCCTGCGGGGTCGTTCAAGAAACGTAGCGGTTGCCTCCTGATGGGTGGTAAGCGTCGAAAAGGCGGAGTTCGATACAAGACCGCCGAAGAGATAGAAATTATACGTCGCAACGGTGATCTGTTGGGACGTTGTCACGCCGAGGTGGCCCGCGAGGTGGAGCCCGGCGTACGGACGGAGAAACTAAACCGTACGGCCGAAGCGTTTATCGCTGACCACGGCGGAAAAGCTTCGTTTAAAGGCTTCAATGGGTTTCCCGCCGCCCTGTGTATCTCGGTAAACGACCGGGTTGTGCACGGCTTTCCGGGCAAGTACGAATTGCGCGACGGGGACATCGTCTCCATCGACTGTGGGATCTACAAGAACGGCCTGCACGCCGACAGTGCCTACACTTATCCGGTGGGCATTATCAAGTCGGAGGTGCAGGAGTTGTTGGACGCCACGAAGGCTTCGCTCCAGATGGGGATTGAAGCCATCAGGCGGGGCAATCGCCTCGGCGACGTGGGCTTCGCCATCCAACGCTACGTGGAGACGCGTGGCTACGGAGTGGTGCGAGAGCTGGTAGGGCACGGCGTAGGCCGTGAGCTTCACGAGGCACCCGAGGTGCCCAACTACGGCCGGAAGGGCAAAGGACTTCCCCTACAAGATGGGTTGGTCATTGCCGTCGAGCCGATGGTGAATTTAGGAAAGCGCGGCGTCGTGCAGGAGAGCGACGGTTGGACCATCAGGACCGCCGACCGCCGACCCTCGGCGCACTTTGAACATACGGTTGCCGTCCGTAACGGCACGTACGACGTACTCACTACCTTTCAGTACATCGAGGAAGTCGTCACCACGTAATATGGCCAAACAGTCATCCATCGAACAGGACGGTACGATCGTCGAGGCGCTGTCGAACGCCATGTTCCGCGTCGAGTTGGAGAACGGGCACCAAGTGGTCGCCCACATCTCCGGTAAGATGCGGATGCACTACATCAAAATCCTCCCCGGCGACCGGGTGAAGCTGGAGATGTCGCCGTACGATCTGAGTAAGGGTCGAATTGTTTATCGCTACAAGTAAGCCGGGCGGGCGTTCGCGTTCAAACGGCTTTAGACACTAAAAGACATGAAAGTAAGAGCCTCGGTAAAAAAGCGGAGCGTCGATTGCAAGATCGTGCGTCGCAAAGGCAAGATCTACGTGATCAACAAGAAGAACCCCAAGTTCAAACAAAGACAAGGTTAAGCTATGGCCCGTGTTGCAGGAGTAGACATCCCCGATAATAAGCGGGGCGATATCAGTCTGACGTACATCTACGGCATCGGCCGTAGCCTGGCGCAGACCATCCTCACCAAAGCGGGGGTCGACCTCGAGAAGAAGGTGAGTGAGTGGTCGGACGACGAGGCCAACGCCGTGCGTAACGTGATCTCTTCGGAGTACCGCGTGGAGGGTGTATTGCGTTCGGAAGTGCAGCTGAACATCAAGCGTTTGATGGACATCGGTTGCTACCGTGGGCTGCGCCACCGTAGGGGGCTGCCCCTGCGTGGTCAGAAGACAAAGAACAACTCGCGTACCCGCAAGGGGAAGCGTAAGACGGTGGCCAATAAGAAGAAAGCGACGAAATAATTTTAAGTAGCGATGGCTCAGAAGCGAAAGGATAAGGCCAAGAAGCGCGTCGTGGTGGTAGAGTCCACCGGACAAGCGCACATCAAGGCCACGTTTAACAACATCATCATCTCGATAACCAACAACACCGGGCAGGTGATCTCTTGGGCGTCGGCGGGAAAGATGGGCTTTAAGGGTTCTAAAAAGAATACGCCCTACGCCGCGCAGATGGCGGCGTCAAATTGTGCCCAGACCGCCTACGACTTGGGGCTGCGTAAGGTCGATGTGTTCGTGAAGGGACCCGGTGCCGGGCGTGAATCGGCCATCCGGACCATCCAGAACACCGGCATCGAGGTGAATACCATTCGCGACGTGACGCCGCTGCCGCACAACGGCTGCCGTCCGCCGAAACGTCGCCGCGTCTGATCCTATAAAGAGCTAACGAAATGGCAAGATACACCGGACCAAAAACGAAGATCGCCCGTCGGTTCAACGAACCGATCTTCGGACCGAGCAAAGCATTACAGAAAAAGGGTTACCCCCCTGGGCAGCACGGCCGCAGCCGCCGCCGTAAGCAGTCGGAATACGCCGTTCAGTTGCTAGCGAAGCAGAAGGCAAAGTATACCTACGGGGTACTGGAGCGTCAGTTCTCCAACCTGTTTCAGCTCGCCTCCCGCAAGCAGGGCGTGACCGGCGAGAACCTCCTGCGCTTCCTCGAAGCCCGCCTCGACAACGTGGTGTTCCGCCTTGGGATTGCACCCACGCGCCGCGCCGCCCGTCAGTTGGTTGGCCACAAGCACGTGATCGTGAACGGAGAGATCGTCAACATTCCCTCCTTCTCCGTGAAGCCCGGCGACAAGATCGGGGTGCGCGAGAAGTCGAAGTCGCTACAAGCGGTGACTGAGAGTTTGCAGGCTCGTGCCGCGAGCCGTAGCCGCTTCAACTGGCTGGAGTGGAACGCGCAGGAGATGGAAGGCACGTTCGTGACCTACCCCGAGCGTGACCAGATCCCCGAGAACATTCAGGAGCAGCTCATCATCGAGCTGTACTCCAAGTAATCAACCCGCCCTCCCCGCCTAACATTTACGTATGTCGATCATCGCCTTTCAGATTCCGGAAAAGGTCGTAATGGAGAAAGCCAACGACCACCACGGTATCTTCGAATTCAAACCGCTTGAGAAGGGATACGGTGTGACGATTGGGAATGCCCTGCGTCGCATCTTGCTCTCCTCTCTGGAAGGATACGCCATCGTTGGGGTCAAAATCCCCGGTGTGCTACACGAGTTTTCGACCATCGAAGGAGTGGTGGAAGACGTCAGTGAGATCATCCTCAATCTGAAGATGGTCCGCCTGAGGAGCCTTGATGAGGAATCGGAAGGGAAGACAACCATTACGATCCAAAACCAAGAGGTGTTCACCGCAAACGACATCAAGCGGTTCACCAACGACTTCGAAGTGTTGAACCCCAATCAGGTGATTTGCCACTTGGACCCTTCGACGGAGTTTGAGATCGAACTCTACGTGCAGAAAGGGCGCGGCTACGTGCCCGCTGAAGAAAACGCTCCCGAAGAGCAGAACCTCGGCTACATCGCCACCGACGCGATCTTCACGCCGATCAAGAATGTCCGCTTTAGCGTGGAAAACACCCGTGTGGAGCAAAAAACCGATTACGAGCGGTTGTTACTGGAAGTGGAGACCGATGGGTCGACGCACCCAGAAGAAGCTCTGAAAGGTGCGGCCAACATTCTCATTAAGCACTTCATGCTCTTCTCGGACCAGACGATGACGTTCGAGACGGTGAAGCCGCAAGAGGAAGAGGCGGTCGACGAAGAGTACCTTCAGATGCGGAAGATGCTGATGACGCCCATCGCTGACCTGGACCTTTCGGTGCGGGCCTACAACTGCCTGAAGGCAGCCGACGTGAAGTCGCTCGGCGATCTGGCCGCACTCGAAGTGTCGGACATGATGAAGTTCCGGAACTTCGGTAAGAAGTCACTCACGGAACTAGAACAACTGATTGCCGACAAGGGGCTGACCTTCGGAATGGATGTCGATAAATACCGAATTAACGAAGAGTCATGAGACACGGAAAGAAGATAAATCACCTGAGTCGTACGTACGCTCACCGGAAGTCGATGCTGTCGAACATGGCTTCGTCACTCATCGTAGAGAAGCGCGTGACCACCACCGTGGCTAAGGCTAAGGAGCTGCGGAAGTACGTCGAGCCGCTGATCACGAAGGCGAAGACGAACACCACGCACTCGCGGCGCTCGGTCTTCTCGACCCTGAATAACAAGGAGAGCGTGCAGATCTTGTTCGAAGAGGTAGCAGCCCGCGTGTCTACGCGCCCTGGTGGCTACACACGCATCCTGAAACTGGGACAGCGTAAGGGTGACGGTGCCGAGATGGCTATGATCGAACTGGTCGACTACAACGAGTTCATCAACACCGAGGACAAGCCGAAGAAGACCCGCCGCAGCCGTCGCGGCCGTGGGGGTAGCAAGGCGAATCCCGAATCTACCAGCGAGGTATCGGCCACACCCGCACAGCCACAGAACGACACCGACGTGATCGAAACGACCGCCGTTGCCCAGGCCGCCCCGGCCGACGCACCGATATCGGAAACCGCGCACGTCGAAACCACGACCGAACAAGAAGTGGCCGCTTCGGCCGATACCGGGGAAGAGACGCCCGCTCAGGAAGGGCCGAAGGCCGACGACACCGACGAAGAGAAGAAGGACGCGTAGTCGTTCACTTTACGACCAATACACGAGCCGTTCGCGAAAGCGAACGGCTTTTTTGTTGCCTCTCGCTTACGCCAGGCGGTGGCATCCACGTGTTCGCAAGTGAACGGCGGGCGTTCGCGAGCGGACGTAGTGACGGGGTAGCATCGGCTTACACGCGTTCAGGGGCACGTTTCGGTCTCTGGCATTCCGGTTGATCGATACTTGGTGAAGTAAAGCCTAACGGAAGATGTCCGTCAGAGGAAGTTCAATGTTCAGCGACTGATCCTTCAGCACGTCTTGCGCCGTGAAGAAGGTGTACTGCCCCGGAGCGTGGTAGACGACCACGGCTTGCAGGGGCGGCAGTACCACCCAGCATAACCTAACTCCGGCCACGAGGTAGTGATCCGTCTTGTCGGTCAGGTCTTGTAGCGCCTGAATAGGCGAGAGAATCTCAACGGTGAGCAGCGGAGCATCCGTACGCGTGATGACGTCTTGACTGAAGTCTATCTCCAGTTTATCGTAAACGGCTAAGTCGGGTACGGTCTTGACGCCGGATAACTCTACACCCAGCTCCGAGAGAACCGTCAGGCGAACGCGGTGCTCGTACCGGAAATATGCTCCGATGTTGATTTGAACGTAGCTGTGTAGAGTGCTCGGCATGGGTTTTCCTCGTTCGCGCTCGTAGTCGGACGAAACGTCGGCTCCTGTCTCCAAAGTCATTGTTTACATCGGTGAACGATTTTTTCAAAGATACTGAAACGTCGCACGCATCACGTGGGGTGCCGCCGACGAGCCACACACGATTACTGGGTCCGATATGCTGATGAATCACTTCAAAGTAGCCTGGCGCAACCTGCGCAAACAACCTTTCTACGCGACGATCAACGTGCTGGGGCTGGCCGTGGGCATGACCTGCTGCCTGCTGATCTTTCTTTACGTGCGGCACGAGGCGAGCTACGACAATTTTCACGTTCACGCCCACCGCATCTACCGGATGACGACCGACGTCGCCACGCCTTCCGACACGATACGGGGGCGTGAGACGTCCGGCCCGATGGCCCCGACGGTCGCGGCGGAATTTCCGGAAGTCGAGCACGCCGTTCGAATCGACAGAGCGAATGCGCTGGTGCGGCGTGGCGACGCGGTGTATCAGGAGGACAACCTCCTGTTCGCCGACTCGACGTTCTTCCGCGTCTTCACTTACGACCTGATCCGGGGCGACGAGCGAACTGCGCTCGTCGCCCCCTTTAGCCTGATACTGAGCGAGACCACGGCGCGGCGCTACTTCGGCGCCGCCGATCCCGTCGGGCAGACCCTTCAACTCGAAAATCAGTTCGACGCCACCGTGACGGGCGTGGTCCGTGACGCACCCACCAACGCGCACTTTACCTTCGACGCGCTGATTTCGATGTCGACGCTCACCGCGCGGCTGGCCCCGGGGCGCGACGAGCAGTGGGGCAACTTCAGCATGTCTACCTACCTACTGCTGCGCCCCGGAACCGACCCGGATGCCCTGGCGGCCAAGTTTCCGGCGATGCTCGAACGGCGCGCGGGCGACATAATGCGCGAATACGAGATGTACTACACCCTCGTGTTGGAGCCGCTGGCGGACATCTACCTCCGCTCGGAGCGGGGCAGTCAGCACGAGGGCAGTCTGGAGAGCGTCTGCCTCTTTTCCATCATCGCGGGCTTTATTCTGCTGATTGCGGGTGTCAACTTCGTCAACCTGACCACCGCCCGCTCGGACGAACGGGCTCGCGAGGTGGGGGTGCGTAAGGCCGCCGGGGCCGGGCGTGGGCAACTCACGGCGCAGTTTCTGGGCGAGTCTCTCTTTCTGTCGCTGCTGGCC
>JBARYS010000534.1:0-4385 GCA_049648155.1 Catalinimonas sp.
GCTCGACACCGTTCGCGCTAAGCAGGCCATCCAGAACCTGAAGCGCGTGATCGGCGAGCGTGCCGACAAGCCGCGTGAGAGCGACGCGGCTTGACCTAACCGTTTGCGACCATACCAGAAGCCCTCCGGCGTACCAGTGCCGGGGGGCTTTTTTGCGCTCCGGTCGGGCCGTGCGGGAGAGACGACAGCTCGGGAGCGTCCGGCCAGGTGCCGTACGTAGCGACCGGCACGAACTCGGCGAACAGCTCTTCCCGATACCACCCCTCTTGTCGGGCCTTGCGCATCACGCGCAGGTGCGTCTCGCTGCGGTAGGCGTAGTCGACCATCGCTTCCCGCGACTCCCACATCGTGAAGGTGGCTTGCTGCCAGAGTGGCTGCTCCCCCACACCCTTCGAAAACAGCAGGCCGTCGGCCCGGCGGGGCAGCGCCGAGGCGACCTCGGGCACGTGCCGCCAGAACGAAGGCAGTTTGCGCGCGCGCACGGTGGCCCGTGTCAGCACGGCCAGCGGCCCCGTTTGGTCTTTCCGCAAGTCCACCGGCGGGGGGTCGAAGGGCTGCCGGCCGCCCCAAGCTCCCCGCGCTTTCGTGGGTTGCAGCAGCACGGTCCAACGCTCGGCGGCGTGTTCGTTGAGCAGGGCACAAAACGGATGCTCGTCTTCAAAGCGCTTCACGTCCTGCGGAGTGTCCCAAGCCGTCAGCAGGGCGTAGGTCGACCAGTCGGGGCGCAGCGTGAAGCCGTTGCCGCCGCCACTGCCGAGCAGCCGAGCGAATTTCAGGTGCGGAACGTCGGCCAGGAGGCGGGCGGCGCGCGGCATCTGCCGTAAAGCCCACCAGCGGTCGCGGGGGGAATCAAAGCGCCGGAACGTCAGCGCTACGGGGGAAGTCAGGAGCATGAAAAAGTGTCGTCGGCACTCCCGAAAAATGTGAGGCGGAAGAGTGCCCACGGAGTGAACGCGAACGGGAGCCGGGAGATGCCCTCGCGGCCGGTAAATCGGCGAAGTCGGGGTGCCACCGGTCGGGAGGGGGCTACGGCTATGCCGCCCGCCCGTGGGCTTCGAGCAGCCGCCGGGCGCGGTCGGGAAGCTCCTCGTTCGGGCACGCCCGTAGCTGCGCCACCTGTTCGGCCGAGAGCTGGTCGAGGCGGGTGTCTGGCGGGGAGCCGGTCAGTTCGCGCAGCCGCAGCCGCAGTTCGAGGCGGTGTATCTGCTCGTTGCGCTCTTGTGCCGCCAGCCGTGCCCAGACCACCGCCGCCCCCAGGGCCACGCCGAGCAAGATGAAGTAGACCTTGAGCACCCCGCCGTAGGCGGCAATCAGGTAGCCGATGGTGCCGAAGAAGGCGAGAAAGGCGGGCAGGAGCACGTAGTGAAAGAAGCGCTCGGAGTCAGGAAGGCGCGGCGTCATATGGCAAAGAGAAGGTAACTCTGGACCGTCGGCAGTCGGCGCTCTGGGCACCGCGTGCTGCCGGCGGGAGAGCAAATTAAGCAGAACCGTTTCGAGTCGCAGTGACCACGGCGTCGATCAGCGCGCCGCGCGTAAGTGTCTGCTGTGCCCCGCTCGCCATGTCCTTCAGCGCGTAGGCCCGCTGCGCCAGCTCCTCGGGACCGATCAGCACCACGTGCGGAATCTGCCGGGCGTTGGCGTAGGCCATCTGCTTCTTCAGCTTTACGTCGTCGGGAAAGTACTCGGCGGCAACGTCGGCGGCGCGCAGGGCCGAGAGCAGCGCCAGCGCGTGCGCCTGGGGCTCGGTACCGAAGTTGGCGATCAGCACCTGCGTCGAAGCCACCGCGTCGGTCGGGAAGAGGTCCAGTTCGAGCAGCACGTCGTAGAGCCGGTCGATGCCGAACGAGAAGCCCACGCCCGACATGTCCTTGAGGCCGAACACGCCCGTAAGGTCGTCGTAGCGCCCGCCGCCGCCCACGCTGCCCATCCGTACGCCCTCAACGCGCAGCTCGAAGATCAGTCCCGTGTAGTAAGAGAGCCCTCGCGCCAGCGTCGCATCAAACTCCAGCCCCTCCGTCGCGGTGCCGAGCTGGTCCAGGTAAGTGAGTAGCGAGTCGAAGTCGTCCAGGCCGCGTTGGGCGGCGGGGGCGTCGGCTAGGTAGTCGCGCAGGTGGGCGGTGCGGGTCGCGGTGTCGCCCCGCAGGTCGAAGATCGGGTCGAGGGCCGCGATGTTGCCCTCGGTGAAGCCGCGTGCGCTCAACTCGCCGCGCACACCCTCGCGACCGATCTTGTCGAGCTTGTCGATGGCCACGCACAGATCACCCTCGCGGCCGGGTTGCCCCACGCGGGCGGCCAATCCGGCCAGCACGCCCCGGTGGTTGCACTTGAGCACGTAGGGCAGGCGCAGGCGTTGCATCACCTCGCGAATCATCCCCACGATCTCCGCCTCGCAGAGCAGCGACGTGGTGCCGACCACGTCGGCGTCGCACTGATAGAACTCGCGGTAGCGGCCCCGCTGCGGCCGGTCGGCGCGCCATACCGGCTGCATCTGGTAACGCTTGAAGGGAAATGTGAGGGCGTGGTGGTTCATCACCACGTAGCGGGCAAAGGGCACGGTCAGGTCGTAGCGCAGCGCCTTTTCGGCCACGTAGGGCAGCAGCTTGCCGGCGTCGTCGCGTGTGTCGGCCGGAGCCTTCTTCAGAAAGTCGCCCGAGTTGAGCACCTTGAAGATCAGGCGGTCGCCCTCGTCGCCGTACTTGCCGGTCAGCACTTTGAGGTTTTCCAGGCTAGGCGTTTCCAGCGGCAGGAAGCCGTAGCGGCGAAAGACCCCCCGGATCGTGTCGAGCAGGTACTGGCGGCGCGCCATCTCGGTGGGCCCGAAGTCGCGCGTTCCTTTGGGCAGAGTGGGTTTAGCGTTGCTCATGGGCCGCCGAAATTACCCAAAGTTTGCCGCGACTGGCTCCCATGTTCGCGCAAAATCCCTATTTTTGCGGCCCTTACATTTTAACGAGAGCATCATGGCCGTCACCCGACTTAAGCGCAAGGGCTTGCGTAACAGCTCGCGGGCTACAAATAAGAAGAAGATCATCAAGCGCCTCAACTCAAAGCCGCCGATCAAGAAGGTAGACATTGAGGAGCTGAAGAAGAACTTCCCGGGCAACGAAACGGCGAAGGCCGAAGCAGCGCCTCAGGCTGAGGCCACCGCGCCCGCCGAAGAGGAGAAGGAAGCGTAGCCCACGCACCCCATCACACCTTTTGACCCCGCCGGAGCAATCCCGTTGCTTCGGCGGGGTTTGTGTGTTCAGGCGGATCGTCCCTCCACACGGGCCGAGCGCGGCCCCAACTCCACCGCCTGCATCTGTTTGATCTGCCCGTCGGCGACCTCGAAGCGCAGCAGCGTGCGGACGTGGTGAAAGCCGTGGCGACCCGCCGCGCCCGGGTTGAGCGTCAGCAGCGGGCGGCGCTTTGGGTCGGGCTGCACCTTTAGAATGTGCGAGTGGCCGCACACCAGCAGGTCGGGGGGCGGGGCGCGGTCGAGGCGTTGCCGCACGGCGGGGGCGTAGCGGCCCGGGTAACCGCCGATGTGAATCATCCAGACGTCCAGACCCGCGCAGTCGAACCGCAGCTCTTCGGGGCAACGCAAGCGCACTTCGCCCCCGTCGATATTGCCACTCACGGCGCGCAGGGGGCGGAAGGCCGCCAACTGATCCAGCACGTCGGGCGTGCCCACGTCGCCGGCGTGCCACACCTCTTGGCACGGCTCCAGGTAGCGAAACACCTCCGGATCGAGAAAGCCGTGGGTGTCGGAGAGCAGTCCGATCTTCAAGACTTAGGGGTTGACCGAGGTGCGCGGCGACCAGGCGGCGGGGTTCTCGCGCCACCGGTTGAGGGAGTCCAGCGCTTCGGCCGGAACGTAGTTCTGTGCCGTGGCTACTTCGAGCATCGTATCGTAGTCACTCAGGCAGCAGTAGGAGAGGTCCGCCTTCTGAAAAGCTTCCTCCGCCTGCGGGAAGCCGTAGGTGAAGATCGCCACCACGCCGAGCACGTCCAGCCCCGCCGCGCGTAGGGAGTCGGCAGCTTCGACCGAGCTTTTCCCCGTCGAGATGAGGTCTTCGATCACCACCACTTTTTGCCCTTCGACCACCTGCCCTTCAATGCGGTTGCGGAGGCCGTGGCCCTTGCTGGCCGAGCGCACGTAGAGCAGCGGCAGCCGCAGCCGGTCGGCCACCAACGTCGCCTGCGGGATGCCCGCCGTGGCTACGCCCGCAATTGACTCGGTCTGACCGTAGCGTTCGTGGATCACGCTGATGATCTCTTGCTTGACGAAGCTGCGCACCGACGGGTAGGAGAGCGTCAGGCGGTTGTCGCAGTAGATGGGTGAAAGCCACCCTGAGCTCCATTGAAACGGCTGCTTCGGGTTCAAGCGGATGGCCTTAACTTGCAAT
>JBARYS010000535.1:0-8063 GCA_049648155.1 Catalinimonas sp.
CCCGAGTCGACCACCGCTTGCAGCAGGGCCGTGGTGAGGTCGGCCACGTCGCGGTCGAGCACGCGTTGCGGCGGGCGCTTCGGGTCGAAGTTGGCCAGCACGCGCCCCTCGGCGTCTTCGATGCGCAGCAGGTAGCGGGGCGGCACGTGCACGCCGCCGTTCGCCAGGGTGCCGTAGACGTTGACCATCTCCAGCAGCGAGAGGTCGGCCGCACCGAGGGCCAGCGCGGGGCCGTCGGGCAGATCGTGCGTTATGCCCATGCTGTGCGCCAGGTCGGCCACGGGGCGCACGCCGGTGCGCGTGATCAGGTCGACCGCCACCGTGTTGACCGAGTGCGTCAGGCCGCCCTTGACCGAGTAGAAGCCGCCGTACTTGCCGTCGGCGTTGCCCGGCGACCAATCGTCGTACTCCGGGTAGGTGCGCCGTTCGTTCGGGATAAACTCGCAGGGGTCCACGCCGTCGGCAAGGGCGGTGGCGTAGACCAACGGCTTAAACGTGGAGCCCACCTGCCGTCGCGCCAGCACGTGGTCGTACTGAAAGTACTCGTGGTTGATGCCGCCCACCCAGGCCAGAATCTGCCCGCTGCGGGGGTCCATCGCCAAGAAGCCCGCGTTGAGGAACATCTGGTGGTAGCGCAGCGAGTCGAGGGGCGTCCACTCGCGCTCCTGCTCGCCGTCCCACGAGAACACGGTCATCGTCGTGGGTTCGGTAAAGGCGGCGTCGATCTCCTCGTCCGTGCGGCCGGCGGCCTTCAGCAGCCGGTAGCGGGCCGAGCGGCGCTGGGCCGCCCGCAGCATGTCGGGCGCGCGGTCCCAGGGCGCGCGGTTGCGCCAGTGTTGGAAGAACTCCTTCTGCAGTCCCGACATGCGGCGGGCCACGGCGGCCTCGGCGTAGCGTTGCAGCGTGGCGTCGATGGTGGTGTAGACGCGCAGGCCATCGGTGTAAAGGTTGTAGGGCGTGCCGTCGGGCTTCTGGTGGTCGCGGCACCAGGCCGTCAACTCCTGCCGCAGGTGCTCCCGGAAGTAAGCGGCCGGCCCCTCGTGGTGCGTCCTGAACTGGTAGTCGAGCGCGAGCGGCAGTGCCCCCAGCGAGTCGGCGGCGGCGGCGGTAAGCGCGCCGTTCTTCACCATCTGCCCGAACACCACATTGCGCCGGGCGTGAGCACGCTCGGGATAGAGGCGCGGGTTGTAGGAGGTGGTCGCCTTGAGCATCCCTACCAGCACGGCGGCCTGCTCGTGGCGCAGGGCGGCGGCGGGCACGTTGAAGAAGCGCCGTGCGGCCGCTTCGACGCCGTAGACGTTCCCCCCAAAGGGCACCGTGTTCAGGTAGAGCGTCAGGATCTCCTGCTTGCCGTAGAGGCGTTCGAGGCGGCGGGCCACCTTCATCTCGCGCACCTTGTTGATGGGCAGGCTCAGCGGGCCGTAGTCGCGGCGGGGGAAGAGGTTCTTGGCGAGCTGCTGACTAAGCGTGCTCCCGCCCCCGGCGCTCTCGCGTCGCAGCAGAAGGGTCTTTATGGCCACCCGCCCCAGACTGCGGTAGTCGATGCCGCCGTGCTCGTAGAAGCGCTCGTCCTCGGTGGCGACCAGCGCCTCGATCAGCCCCGGCGCGATGGCGTCGTACGCCACGTTGGTGCGGTTCTCCAGGAAGTATTTGCCCAGTTGCGAGCCGTCGGTGGCGTACACTTCCGAGGCCACCGCGTTGCGCATGGTGCGCAGCGCGCGGGCGCTGGGGATCGGCCCGGTCAGGCCGAGGTCCACGGCCACCCAGAGCGCCCCCATCAGCACGAAGGGCAGCAGCAGCGCGGCCGGGAGCAAGCGACGCCACCGGAGCCGGGCGTAGGCAAGAAGGGTACGACCACGGGCGAGCAGCCGGTCGGCAAGGGAGGAGAGGAGAGGGCTACGCTTCAATCAGCAGGACATTTTGCCCACAAGAGTAGGCGGGTGCAATCGGCATACGCTGCGGGCAGGATTTTCGTGTCCGGCGCGACCCTTCTGCTGCCGTCAGGCCTTGACCACCGCCTCGACCGGCAGCGCCCGCCGCCAGCGGATGCGCGCCTCGGAGCCGTGCAGCAGGTAGACCGACGCCGGCGCGCCCGCAAGGTACCGCGCGAACCGGTCGCCGTAGAGAGCGCTGAAGTCGGCGTCGGTCTGAAAGTCGCGCACGGGGTAGCCCTGCCAGCGGGGGTGCTCCACCTGATACTCGTAGGTGCCGGTGCCGTCCTTCGTCCGCGCGTAGCCCCAGTAGTGCTCCGTGATAAACTCTTCGAGCGTGCCGGCAGCCACCGCGCGCGCCTCGCCGTCGGCCTCGACACCGAACGTGTGCCAGCGGTCCCGCGTGTTCCAATCGTACTGCACACGTAGCGCCTCGGCCGTGCGGTTGATCTGGTGGCGCATGGGCAGCGTGGCGTAGCGCTCGCCGAACAGGTTGTTGGCCACCAGGGGGATCATCGGCTTCGGCACCAGCTCCTGGTAGAAGACCACCCCGCGCCGCCGCTCGGCCCCCGCCTGGTGGGTCACGTAGAAGCGTAGGTTGAACTCCTCGAACCGCTGGTGGAACGGGGCCGGCACGCCCAGCAGCCGTGCGCCCTCGAAAAGGAAGCCCACTAAACTCACGTAGGCGCGGCCGTCGTACAGGTCGATCTGCGTGCCGGGCGGCAGGTGCGGCATCAGCAGCTTGGGCGGCACCTCCCAATTGGCCATGATCAGGTAGCGCCAGCGGGCGCGCAGGAAGACGAACGGTTGCTTCATCGTGCCTACTAACCCGCCGGGCGGGGCGAAGGTTATGTCCGATCAGACGACTACGCCCGGTAATCGCGCACCAGCCCCCACACCGCGATCAGCGCCCAGGCACCGTTGATGAACGCCGCCGGCAGCGAGCCGTCGTAGAGGGTGTTGACCGTCAGCAGCGCCCCACCCAGCAGGTTGCAGACGTGGTAGCGTACGTCGGTCGAAGCCCAGCGGCCCGTGATCAGCAGGAAGTAGGAGACGAGGAACAGCAGCGCCCCGACCCACCCCAGGGCGGCCACCCAGCCCGCCGCGCCCGGCATCAGTAGTCGGCCGTTTCGTCGGGTGCGGCGAGTAACCAGCGATTGACCGTGTTGTGGGGGGCTTCCAGCATCACCTTGTAAAAGTCGGAGGGCAGGGCAGAGGCGTCAAAGGTAAACGTTTCCGCCCCGGTGGGTACGGTGCCTACGAGTCGGTAGTCGTCCGCCCGGCCGTGCTGCCGATGGTTGGTCGTGCTCACCTTGACTTTGACGCTGCCGCTCGGGTCGAGGGCCGTCCACGTCACCTCGATCTCGCCGCCCCGCCGGGTAATCTCCGGGGCGATCACCGACACCGGGCCGACCATCGGCACGCCGTCCAGCTCCGTGTGGGGCACGTCAAAGTCCATGAACCGGGCGATAGTCGGCAGGATGTCGACCATCGCGGGCTGCTGGTTGTGAAAGTAGGCGTTCAGGTTCGGCAGGTTGGTGGTCATCCAAATGGTGCGCTCGCGCTCGCTCTGGCCCCCGTGGTCCCGGCCGGTGGCCGCGTCGCGGCCGTGGTCGGTGGTGATCAGGATCATCCACTCTTCGTTGTGCGCGCGCGCGCGCCGTTGCACCGCTTGCCGGATACGCCCCACCTGCGCGTCGGCGATCTCGACGGCCCGTGTCATCTCGGGCCCGTCGCCGTGGCGGTGGCCGATGTCGTCGGTGTATTCGAGGTAGACCCACGTCAGGTCCGGCCCCTCGGCGGCCAAGTAGCGGGCGGCCTCGTTGGTCACCAGCTCGTCGATGTCGTTGATGAACTTGCGTGCCGTGTCGTGGGGGAAGCGCACGGTGTCCAGCTCGAAGCCGTCGTAATGGTAGTCGAACCGGATGTTGCCCGTGGCTGCCAGCCCCTCGCCCACCAGCTTGGTGCGGTTGTCGAGCCAGGTCGAGAAGATGGCCGTCCGCTTCGCCGGATACTGGTCCTTCATCAGGCGGAACACCGTGGGGTAGTGGTAGTTGGGCGCTTTGATGCCGTTGCCCCACACGTTGTGCTTGTTGGCCCAGGTGCCCGTGAGCAGACTGTTGTAGCCTACCGCCGAGATGGTCGGCGTCTCGGAGTAGCCCCCCGCCTCGCCGCCGGTGTAAGCACGCGTGTAGCCCCCTGCCCGTGCGATGTCGTCCAGGTGCGGCGTGGGCACACTTTCGATGACGTCGGCCGGAATGCCGTCCACGATGATGAACACCGCCTTCCGGGCGGGTGCCTGCGCGAACGCCCCCGCCGGGGCGAGCAGGACGGCGAGCAGGCAGAGGAAGCGCCGTGTGGTTACCATCCGAAGCGCTGTTCTAGGTTCGGGTTCAACATCACCTCGGTCTGTGGCACGGGGCGGTAGTAGTACTTCGGCTCCACGAACGTGCCCCGCTCGGCCGTAACCTGCACCGTGCCCGAGGTGCCGTTCGCCAGGAACACCGAGGCGTCCTCGCCGATGCTGCCGGCGCGGTAGTAGACCAGCGGCACGCCCAGGCCGTTCTTCTCTTTTTCTTGCGGGATCGTCTCCGAGGCGGCGATAAGCATAATGTCCGGCTCGCCGTCGCCGGTGAGGTCGTGGGGGCCGAGCCCGTCGAAGTAGAGACCCTCCGGCTCCGGCTCCAGCAGGTGGCCGGCGTGCCAGCGCATCAGGTCGTCGTAGCGGTATCCCTCCAGGCCCAGCTCGACGCGCCGCTCCCGGCGGACTTCGAGTAGCTCGGCGCGCTGCGCGCCCCGCAGGTTCGGGTAGCGCGCGGCCTGCACCGGGTCTACCGGCGGGTTCATGGCCAGGTGCGGCATGCCCACGCGGTCGCGCAGCGCGTTCACGGTCAGGTCCAGGTCGGCCTGGGTAAGTTCGCCGAGTTCGGCGCGCGCCTCGGCGTAGCTCAGCAGCGTCTCGGCGTAGCGGTAGAGCGGCGCGTCGAGCGAGTTGTGTACCGTCACGTCTTCGCTGTTCATGAAGCCCTTGATCTGATGGTAGCCCGAAAAGTTCTTGGCCAGTTGCTGCACGTAGACGCCTACACCCTGCGAGTAGGTGCTGCCGTATTTCAGTTCCCAGCCGGGGTAGGCGTAGCTCTGTTGCAGGCGCGGATCGCGGTCGGTGAACTCGGCCACGAAGTCGTTCGTCTCCCAGCCGGGCTGCTGCGAGTAGTACGAGCCGTCGGCCATCAGGTAGCTCTGCACGAGGTCTTTCACGGGGTTATACTCGTAGTTGCCGAAGCCGTAGGGCCACCACCCGCTGTTGAGCACGTTGTTGTCGTAGTAGCGGGCGAAGATCACCTCCGAATTGCCCGCCAGGCTCGTCTGGTTGAACAGATTCAGGTAGTCCTCTTCGGGCGTGCCGGTCGAGTAGAGCGCGAAGCCCCCGTTGTCGATCAGGTCTTTGGACACGTCGCGGGCCTCGCGTAAGAAGTCGTCGGCGGTGCTCTCCAGGCTCAATTCGGGATGGTAGCGGCGGTAGGTGCCCTCCCAGAGCGCGAAGCGGGCAAAGTCGGCCTTGACCACCCAGCCGTTCACCGCCCCGGGGTCAGAGGCGGCCGACACGTGCGCGGCGGCGAAGCGGTAATCGGCCATGAGGCTGTCCACCACCAGCGCGCGCGGGTCGCGGGGCTTCATCAGCAGCTCCTCTTCGTCGGGCGAGACCACCTCGCCGTACCAGGGCACGTCCGAGTAGCGGCGCACCTTGTCGGCGTAGAAGCGGGCGCGGAAGAAGCGCGCCAGCCCTTCGTAGTGGTTCATCCGCTCGGCCGGCAGGTCGGCACGGCGGAAGTTCTCCAAGAAGAAGTTCACGTCGCGCAGAGACGACCAGTCCCATCCGCTGGTGATCGTGGCCGCCGAGGGGCTGGAAATCATCATCGTCTTCAGCTCGGTGACGCCGGTCGTGGCCGCGTTGTCGGTGGCGGCGTCTTGCACGTAGATGTCCACGCCGGAGAAGTCGTACAAGTTATAGAGGTAGATCTCCAGGTCTTGCTCCGAGTTGAAGAAGTTCTCCTGGTTGATCTCCGTCTCCGGAAATTTGTCTAGGAAGTCGTCTTCGCAGGCGGTCAGGGTCCAGAGCAGCCCGACGGCCAGGCTGAGGAGGGCAGGTCTTTTCATGGCGAAGGGAGTTAGGGAGTTAGGCGTTGCGCGCTCAGGTGATCAGAAGGTGACGTTGACGCCCACAGAGTAGCGGCGCTGGAAGGGGTAGCCGAAGCCGTTGCCCACGCGGCCGGGGCTGTTGGTCGGGTCGGTGTAGATGTTGCGGTTCACCGCCTCGGGGTCGTAGTACTTTTTCAGCGGCGACCACTCGGCCAGGTTATCGCCACTGGCGAACACCCGCAGCCGGGCGATGCGCAGCCGCTCGGTCAGGGCCGTGGGCAGCGTGTAGCCCACCGTCAGGTTCTGAAGGCGCAGGTAGGCCGCGTTGAGCAGGTAGCGCGTCTGCGGGATGGCCAATCCCATCGACTCGTCCACCCGCGTGCCCAAGTTGCGGTCGGCCATCCACGCCTGTAGAATGGGGTACTCGGCGTCGAGGTTCTGTTGGTGCAGCCCGGCGTCGAGGTACGCCTGCGAGTGTTGGGCTATCTCGGCCGCGCCGTCGTCTTCGGGGCGGTAGAAGTCGAGCAGGTGCGCGTAGCCGCCGCCGTAGGGCTGCTGGTAGAAGCCCCAGTAGAGGTAGTCGAGCGGGTAGTAGTCGCGCCGCCCCACGCCCTGGAAGAACGTGCGTACGTCGAAGCCCTTCCACTCGGCGTTCAGGTCCAGCCCGTAGCGGTAGCGGGGCGTGGTGTTGCCGATCACGGTCAGGTCCTTCGTGTCGTCGAGCGTGTAGCCCTTCTCGATCAGGCCGTTGCCGTCCACGTCTTGGTAACGGGGCCAGCCGGGCACGATGCTGAGCGCCCCCAGGGGATGATGGCCGTCTGGTCAAGGGCGGCGATCTGGTCTTCGTTCTCGAAGATGCCGTCGTTGCGCAGGCCCCAGATTTCGCCCAGCTCCTGTCCTTCGTAGTACTGTAGGATGCTGCCGCCGGGGTTGTCGAACCGGGTGATCTCGGTGCGGCTGTCCGACAGCACGAAGCGAGCGCCGAACGTCAGCGGGCTGCGGGCCACCGTGAAGCGGTCGCGGTACTGCACGCTCAGCTCCCAACCCGTAGTGCGCAGGTCGGCGGCGTTCTCGCGCGGCTCGTCGGCTCCCAGCACGCCGGGCAGCTCCTTGCCGAGCGTGAGCATGTCGAGGGTGTTGCGTTGGTAGAGGTCGGCGTTCAGCAGCAGCCGGTCGCCGAACAGCCCCAGGTCCAAGCCCACGTTGGCGGTATTGACGCGCTCCCAAGAGTAGTTGGGCGAGACCTCCTGCGGGGCGCGGATGGCCAGAGGCCGCGCCCCACCCACCAGGTAGGGGGCCTGGTAGGCCTGCATCGAGGGCAGGTAGCCGTAGTTGATGAAGTTGCCGCTGCCGTCCACCAACTGCTGGTTGCCCAGCGAGCCGTACGAGGCCCGCAGCTTCAGCAGGCTGACCGTGCCACTGAGGGGCCGCATGAACGCCTCGCGCGACACGTTCCAGGCGGCCGAAGCGGAGGGGAAGAAGCCCCAGCGCGCGTCGGCCGGGAAGCGCGACGAGCCGTCGTAGCGGCCGTTGATCTCGAAGATGTAACGGTCGTTTAGGATGTAGTTGAAGCGGTAGAAGGCCCCGCGCAGCGCGAAGGTCTCCACGCGGTCGTCGACCTGGCGTTCGCCGGTGGCCAACTGCAGCACCGGAAACGACCCTGAGATCAGGTCTTGCTGCTGGGCGCCGTACCCTTCGAGGCGGTAGTCTTCCTGGTTGAAGCCCACCAAGGCCGTGAAGGCGTGCCGCCCCCAGGTTTGGTTAAAGGTGGTGTAGACGTTGAGCACGTTGTAGTTCTCGAAGCCCGCGTAGCGGTACACCGAACTGTTGCCCTCCTCGCGCACGTCGCCCGGGCCGAAGCCGATGCGGTAGGGCAGCAGCGTACGCAGGGAGTTCTGCCCCTCGCGCCGGTAGGTGTAGTCGGCGTTGAGCTTGAGGCGGTCGTTCCAGAAGTGCAGCTCGGCGTTGAACTGCGTCTGCAGCGTGTTCACC
>JBARYS010000536.1:0-7716 GCA_049648155.1 Catalinimonas sp.
GCAATACACCCACCAGGAGAACCAAGGGTTTAATGACTACAAGCGTGAGCCCCTCCTGCCCCACGTACACTCAACGCAAGGGCCACGCGTGGCACGGGGCGACGTGAACGGCGACGGGCGGGTAGACCTCTACGTAGGAGGAGCCAAAGGGCAAGCCGGACAACTCTTTGTGCAAGGGGCCGATGGCCGGTTCAGCAGTACGGCCGCTGGCCCCTGGCGGGCAGACGCCGGGTCTGAAGACGTATCGTCGCTGTTCTTTGATGCCGATGGTGACGGTGATGTCGACCTGTACGTGGCGAGCGGCGGCAGCGAATGGGGGCCCGACGACGAGGCCCTTCAAGACCGCCTTTACCTCAACGACGGCGCGGGTACGTTTGTGCGCACGCCGTTGCCTACGATGATCACCGCCACGGGAGCCGTGGCCGCAGCCGACTGGGACGGCGACGGCGACCAGGACCTGTTCGTGGGCGGTAGGCTCGTGCCCGGGAGTTACGGCGTTGCGCCGCGCAGCTACCTGCTTCGTAACGAGGGCACCGCACCCGGCGGCACACCCCGCTTCGAAGATGTCACCGCTGAGCTTGTTTCCGCGTTGCACTCACCGGGATTGGTAACGTCCGCCGTCTGGACCGACCTTGATGCCGACCAGCGGCCCGACTTGCTTTTGACCGGCGAGTGGATGCCCCTTCGCGTTTTCATGAACCGGGCAGGCAGTTGGGAGGAGCGTACCGATGCGTCCGGCCTCTCCGACACGGGTGGATGGTGGAACACGTTGGCGGCTGCAGACTTCGACGGCGACGGCGACACGGATTTTATTGCCGGTAACCGCGGACTAAATCACCAGATACAGGCTACTCCCCAGGAGCCTACTTGCATATACCTCAAAGACTTCGACGGCAGTGGTACCGTGGACCCCATTATCTGCTCGTACGTTGAGGGTAAACTTCATCCGTTTGCTTCGCGCGATGAATTACTCGATCAGGTCGGCTCACTTAAGAAGAAGTTTCGACGCTACGATCACTACGCCGACGCTACCATCGAAGACGTTTTCGGGGCTTCGGAGCTCGACGACGCGCGCGTGTTGACCGCAAGCACCTTCCACACCAGCTACGTTGAGAACAAGGGAGACGGCACCTTCGAAGTACACCCGCTGCCCGCCGCCGCCCAGTTCGCGCCGGTTTACGCCGTCTTGCCGGGCGATTTCGACGGCGACGGCCGGACAGACGTGGTCCTTGGCGGCAACCTTTACCGAATGCGACCCCGGGTGGGGCGCAGCGACGCCTCTTTCGGCCTCATGCTGCGCGGCGACGGCAAGGGTGGTTTCACGGTGACACCCCCCGGCGTAAGTGGCCTGGTGCTGGACGGTGAGGTGCGCGACTTGGCTCAACTATCGCTCGCCGACGGCTCTTCGGCGCTGCTTGTGGCCATCAACGACGCCCCCGTACGCCTGTATGACGCTACGGCGCTCCGAAGTCGGGTGCAGTAGTCCCTAAAGGTGTCGGTAAGCAGTTTACCGTATAGCCGAACGATCTACGACATAGAGCTGCTTACCGCGCGACTTATTCAGATAACCTGCTTTGCTTGAGCTTCTCCGGAACGCCTTCCCGTTTTCGTGTGGCCAATGGGTTTGATACGATTTAGACTAAACCTGCGCGGGTCGGGTCCGCTTTGGGGCACATTACAAGCAAATGTGGCGCATGACGGCTTATAACGATGTTGCAGGAGCGAAGCAATCCTGTAATACGTAAGGCAAGTCATATCACACGGATACTTGTGTTGTGTGCCTAATGGTCGGAAGAGGAGTAACTGAAGATGCCCAAAGTGAGAATTGCCTCTTAAACTGTTCCTTTTGAAGTAGTTCAAAGTAATTCCACCAGCCTACAGACTGATCTAAGAAAACGTGGCAACCGACGGATAGGGTTCGGCGGGCTTTTCGAGTAGCTCGGCGGAGCTTGTGACTTCGCTGTTTTCACCTTTTTAAATCAAGCACCACGCGAATACACACTTCTTTACCAGGAGTTTGAAGGCGAAGGTCTGAGGTTACAAACTTCGGACAGCGGTTAGCTCTCAACACCTTAGACGGGGCTTCATTGGTGAGCAACTTCGAAGCGAGCAGAAGGATTTGAAGCGCTTGGTTTTGTTCCCCCCGATCAGATCGGGCCGAGCACAAAAAAGCCCTCGAAGGATTTCCTTCGAGGGCTTTTTACTTACCTGTCTACGTCCGGTTGCGACCGTAAACAAGGCGGCGTATTTAGCGAACGACGACGCGCTTCACACCGACGGTATTGCCCGTGACAACCCGCACCATGTAGACGCCGGGCGTCCACTCCGAAGCATCGAAAGAGATTTGCTTCGTGCCGGGTGCCATCGACGTGCGCAGCACCTTTTGGCCCATCACGTTGGAGATGGTGACCTGCGAAGCTTCCCGGGCGTTTTCAACTTTCACGCTGAAGCTACCTTCCGTCGGGTTCGGTGACACGAAGATCGAAGCGTTGTTCACCTTCAGCTTCTCAGACGAGAGGACAACTTCTCCAAACATCATCGTGCCCATGTAAGAAGCGAAAGCATAGTTGTTGTTCGTAGCTGACGCCCAGCCGATCTTATTGTCTTTGTCGAAGCGGCGCTCAGTTTCAACCCCATCGGCGTTCGTTCTGACCTCGTCGTTCTCGTCGTTGTCGCTGACCATCACGTTGAATCCGATCATGTCGCCGACGTTAGGCACCTGCTCAGCGGTGGTGAAGACGTTTTCGTTGCTGAACACGGCGTTCGCAAACGGGATGAATATCTCCACGGTGTATCCGACACCATCAGCCACTTTCGCCTCGTATTCGATCAGCCAGTCGCCGTTGTTACCCTCGTTGCCTTTACCACTGCCCACGGTGTCGCGAGTGGGAGAGAAGACGTACTGGAAGTCCAAGTCACCGTTGTATTCGCTGAAGTTGTTGAGGCTGGTGCCGTTTCCGCTGGCCGTAATCCAGAGGTTGTTCGCCGTGACGGGGTCTCCATTTACCGTAGCCCCAGAAGAGAGGTATACTGAATCATTCTTGAAGGATTCCGGACCACCGACGATGGAACGAATGTCGATCTCAACGTTGTCCTGATTTTGAAAATTGTCGCGGTTATTGCGCTCACGATTTTGGTTGCCGCCACCGATCAACAGCTCATCGTTGCCGAAGTTGTCGAGAACCAGATCGTCGGTAACGTCGACGAAAAAGTAAAGACCGTTATCGTCGTACGTCACCCGGTAGGATGCAGATATATCAGACGCTTCGGGGAGTACTCCTTCCACATCCTTCGAACCTCCACCAAACACGACCAGGTCCAGGCTGACGGGCTCGAAAGAGTCCCAGACGTCGTCGAGATCACCGTCGATTTCGATTAGCTCCGCATTAGGATCTAACTTACCAACCGTCAGTTGCTTTTCGGCGGCTGCTTTGAAGAACGTCGAGTCGAACGTAGGCAGCCAGCTCGGCACGAAGATAGTGTCTTGGCTCGATTGCGCCCAAGCGGGTAGAGTAGCCAGCGTAAGCAGGCCAATCATGAGGTTTCTGTAGATTGTTTTCATGAACGTAGGTGTGTTATTGGTTTAAAAAAAGAAACGGTCTTATCCGACCTCCTTGACGATCACAGTGTACTGTTCGTTGAGACCGTCGGCGGAGATGGTGTAAATTACGGGGCTACCGAAGTTGTTGGGCGTGACGCCGCTCACTTGCGGCACTCCGTTCACAGTGACTTGCGCTCCCGGAGAGTTGGTCTCGAAAGTAGCGATAACGTTATTGAGATTGGTACCCCTGAGCACGGTCAGCGTCACGGTTTTGGTCGGGTAGTCTATCACCCCTTCAATCTGAGGATCCAGGTCTTCAAAAGAGTAGGAAGTAAAGCCGGGTAGTTCGACCAATTTAACAAAATAACTGCGAACCGAGCCGTCTTGCGTGCTTGCTTGGATCTCAACAATTCCTGAAGCCGGAAATCTCAGCGGCCTCCTGACGCTGTTAGGCACCAGTGGCGACCCGTTGGAGGCCAGGGTTAGGTTTGTGAACGCTGGAATCGTGAAGTTGATGGCTGCGGACGTCCTCGTATTGGGGGGAACTATGAGGAAAATGGTGTCACCCACGATATCACCGTCAACCACGTTGCCGGGACCTGGTATGTACGAGAATGAAATGACGGTAGGATTGGTAGAAGGGGGGGCCACGACCAGAGTTACGATTTGATCGATCACGCTACCGTCGTTGGCCGTCACCTGATACGTTACCGAACCACCGCTAAAGTCAACGGGTGTTTCGCCGCTCCTTTGCTCTACTCCCCCCACGGTGACCCGCGCGAGGTCGGACACCCTAAACGTGGGCACGAGCGACGTAACGTCCGTACCAAAAGGCACCGTTGCCGTGATGTTAAAATTAGCATCGTACACAACGGTAGCGGACGAGTTTAGAAAGCCCTCCACGTCGATGCTGTCGATGGCGTAGCTGAGCATCGTGCTGGACACGTGGCCGAGAACAGGAGTTACGGTCACCGTGGTTGTCCAAATACTACGTTCGACCCGACTTGGGTTGTCTTTCGGCGTGGTGGAGACCTCCCCCACGACGGTGTACGTGCCGGGATCGCGGTACGTATGGAAGTAACGCTGTGGGACGGCCTGGTTGATGATGTCGACGAGGCCCCCGGCCGTCGCCCCGCCGGATTGATAAACTTGGCCGGTATCACCGGTATAGATGACGGCCTTGTCTCCGTCGCCGCAGAAGTTAAATGTCACGGTCTCTCCGACGCTGACGGTTATATTCTCGGGCGTAAAGCAAGCTTCCGGATCTTCAATGGGATCGCACGCCGCAAAGAGAACGGCAGATGCGACCGTGAAGATCACAAAAGATATAGTGGTGGAAAGCGTACGCATCAATTCGTAAGATTAGATAGAATTCGGTTAACGTGCAAGTATGAGCTTAATAACCAGGCCTCTGTACTAAAATTCCTCCCGCCAGGTCAATTTCACGCTGCGGCAGAGGCAGGGTTTCGTGGCGCTCTTTGCGGTAGAACGGAAGAAAATCGGTCACGCTGTTGATCCAGCCGTTACGCTCGTAACGCTGTAGGTCGTGAATACGCTTTGCCTCAAAAGCAAACTCGCGGCGGCGCTCTGTCATGATCGCCGTTCGGATGTCTCCGGTCAACGGCGACAGGCCCACACGGTCGCGCACCTGATTGACCAGGTCGAACGCTCGGCTCTCGTCTTGCCCGGCCAGCACGATGACTTCGGCGTACATCAGCAGCACATCCGAGTACCGCAGAAAGCGCCAGTTGTTGGGATCGTTCGGCACTGCCGTATAACGGATGGGAAACAGGTCCTTCTTGATGGCGTAGTTAGACCATTTAGTGAGACTCGGCTCAAAGGGGGCCAAATAAAAAGAGTTGTTCGATCGGTCCGGGCGGCTCTCAAGAATGTCCCCTTCCTGCCAGACGGTTACCTCCAAACGGGGGTCTTCTTCTTCGTACGCGTCGACCAGCTCCTGCGAGGGGTTCATGTTGTCGAAGCCTCCCGGCGCGAAGTTGAGGTAGTTAGGTCGGCTGCTCACGTTACTCATCCAGCCTAGGAAGGGGCCCCCGGCGTTTCCGTTCGTCCAGCTACCGTGTTGAATCTCGAACAGCGACTCTGAGTTATTATTCTGCCCCGACGGGCTGAAGATCGACTGGTAAGCGTTCACGTAATCTTCGTAGCTAGGCTCTCCATCCGCTCCGCTCGGGCGGATTAGGCTGTATCGTCCGGAGTTGATCACCAGTTCGAACTGCTCGGCGGCGGCGGCAAAATCACCGGGATACTCGGCACTAAACTGGCTACCGCGGCACAGGTAGACTTTACCCAAGAACGCTCGTGCGGCCCACTCGGTCATGCGACCAATCTCCATTTCTCCTTTATCGGGAAGCAGATTTGCTTGCAAAGCCTCGGTCAGGTCTACCACCATCTGGTCGTACATGGCCTGTGGGCTGCTGTTGGGCTGCGCACCCTCGTCGGCGGCGAGCTCTCTCAGAATTAGGGGGCTGATGCCGAACACGTTGGCGGCGTGCCAGTAGTAGATTGCCCGCAGCACCTTGGCTTCAGCGATGATGCGCTGCTTCAGATCTTCGTCCATCGCGACGTCTTCGATCCGCCCCAGCACCAGGTTTGTGCGGAAGATGCCTACGTAGATGCCACGGTAGATTTCAGAAATACTCCCATCGCGAGCGTTGTACTCAAGCCGGTCGTAGTTCGGAAATTCGCCCTTCGTGTTATCCGACATGTGCGAGTAGACGTACCAGAAATGTAGTCCGTACAGCTGGGGCCAACGCAAGATCTCGTAGGCCGACAGGATGGCCTTCTCGAAGTGCTCAGGTTCAGTGAAGTAGTTGTCGTCCGTGAGGTTATTGCGCAGGGGCAGGTCCAAAAATTCTTCGCTGCAAGAGGTGTGCAGCAGAGTGGTCAGACAGACTGCGCTCAGCAGTATGCTACGTAGCGTTTTCATATAGATGGTGGATCAGAGTTCGATGTTGACGCCAAACAGGTACGTGCGGGCTTGGGGGTAGCTGCCGCTGTCGATGCCCGTCGACAAGTTGCCGCCGCCGATCTCCGGATCGAGGCCGGAGTAGTTCGTCAGCGTCAGCAGGTTCTGGACGCCGGCGTACACCCTCACCCTGGAGGCTCCCAGCGTATTGAGCAAGTTCTCCTGCAGGCTGTAGCCGATCTGCACGTTGCGCAACCGGAAGTAGGAGGCGTCTTCCAGGAAGAAGTCCGACAGCGCCGTGTTGTTGTTGGCGTTGATTGCCAGACGCGGCAGCGAGGCACCGGTGTTTTGCGGCGTCCAGTAGTCGGACGCGTCGTTGAGCTTGTTGGTGGCTTGCAGGCTTTCGCCCGGCAAGTTGTTGGGCAGCGCCAACCGGCGGCGAATGTTGTTCTGTACGTCCAGGTCGATCACCCCCTGCCCAAACACCAGCACGTCGAACCCTTTCCAGTTGGCGTCGAAGTTGAAGCCTAAGCTGTGGCGAGGAATCGGGTTGCCGATCCAGGCACGGTCGCCGGCCAACGTGACGCGCCCGTCGCCGTTGATGTCGACGTATCGAATATCCCCCGGCACAACAGCCTCACCCTGCGAAATATCCGACTGGTCGGCGTGCGCCGCGACTTCACCCTCGTTTTGGAAGATTCCGTCGGTCACGAGGCCGTAGAAGGCACCGATGGCGCGCCCTTCGGCCGTCAGCGTCCACGTCTGTGCAATGGGCGGCCCCCCGTTGAGGTTGACCACATTGTTCACTAGATAGGTGTAGTTACCTGAGACCGAGTACTTCACCTCTTTTTCGTAGCTGCGGTACGATACCGACGCTTCGAAACCCCGGTTGGACACTTCGCCGAGGTTCACTGTCGGCGATGCGTTACCCGACCACAGCCCCAGGTTGTCAGAGATCGGTATCTCAGTCAGCAGGTCGGTAGAGTTACGCTCGAAGTAGTCGAACGTGGTCTGAATCTTATCAAACAGAAAGTTAGCGTCGATACCCACGTTAAGCGACCGCACCGTCTCCCACCGGACCGACCGGTTGCCCAACGAGTTGAGCAGCGTAGCTCCCGGGAGATACTGGCCTTCGTCACCATTTATGTTGTAGCCTGACTGCGTGGGAGTAGCGAGCGCGGTGGCGTCGGGGTAGAAGCCGATTTCAGCGTTGCCGGTAGCACCCCAGCCGGCGCGCAGCTTCAATAAG
>JBARYS010000537.1:0-4678 GCA_049648155.1 Catalinimonas sp.
GGGCACGACTGTCCCTTCGGAAATCGCCGGGGTCCGAAAGGCCATACGCACGCCGAAGCGACGCTTCCGGCCCAGAACAAGAACCCGGCGCGGCGAACGTTAACGACACCATGCGCGGCATCACGCACCTGGCTTTGGGACTGACCACCGGCGTGGCCGTGGCCGCCTGGTTGCCTGTCGTCCCCTTCACGTTGAGCGGGGTGGCCGTGGCGGGCGTGTCGGCCCTTGCACCCGATCTGGACCACCCCGAGAGCCGCATCAGCAAGCGCATCAGCCTGCACACCACCTACCTGAAGGTGCTGATCGGGGCGGCGGCCGTAGGGCTGGCGGTCTGGAGCTACCTGCACACGGCGGGCGAAAAACAGACGCTGCTGCTGGAGGTGGCCGGGGCGGGTTTGCTGGTAGGGCTGTTCATCCGCGAGGCGACGGCCCGGCGCTTCACACTGCTCTTTACTGCTCTGATGCTCGGCGCGGCGGGCATCTACTTCGGGGCGCACTGGCTGGGGCTGCTGGGGCTGTTTGTGGGCGTGAGTCCGTTCACGGCGCACCGCTCCTGGACACACACGCTCTGGGCGGTGCTTTTTTGGTACTACCTGGCGCGCGAGGCCGAGCGCGACCTGGAGTTGCCCGGCCTGGCGTGGCAGGCCTCGGCCGGTTACGTTTCGCACCTGCTGGGGGATACGCTCACGCGGCGGGGCGTCCGCTGGCTCTTTCCACTCTGGGAAAAGGCGCTGGTCTTACCGCTGATCCGCACCGGCTCGAAGGCGGGCAACTTCTGGGAGGCGGTGATCTGCGCCGTCTACCTCATCCTGGTGATCACGTTCTACCGCTGATCTATGTCCATACGACACTCAATTTACCTGATGGCGGCGCTCTGGTTCGGCGTGCCCGCGCCGGGCGTACGCGCCCAGTCGCCCGCCGCCGATACGCTTTCGTACGCCGCCGAGGTGAGCCTGATCACCTGCGGGCCGGGCGAGGCGCTCTTCGAGGCGTTCGGCCACACGGCGCTGCGCGTGCGCGACCCGCAGCGGGGCCTCGACGAAGTTTACAACTACGGCCTGTTCGACTTCGACCAGCCGAATTTCTACCTCAACTTCGCCAAGGGCTACCTGCTCTACCGCCTCGGCAGTGCGGACTTTTCGCGTTTCCTCTATCAGTATGAGTACTACAACCGGTCGGTCTACGAGCAGGTACTCAACCTACAGCCCGCCCAGCAGCAGGCGCTCTACGACGCGCTGCGCGTCAACAACTTGCCCGAGAATCAGCAGTACTACTACGATTACTTCTTCGACAACTGCGCCACCCGTCCGCGCGACGTGGTGGAGGACGTGCTCGGCGACCGCCTGCTCTACGACTTCACCTACACCGACACGCTGCGCTACTCGATCCGCGACCTGATCGACCACTACCTCGAACCCGACCCGCGTCACGCCTGGGGGGACCTGGGCATCGACCTCGGGTTGGGGGCCACCATCGACCGCGCGGCCACGCCCCGCGAGTACACCTACCAACCGGAGTTTCTAGCGGCGGCCTTCGCCGGGGCCACGGTACGGCGCAACGACGGCTCGCGCGTGCCGCTGGTAGTGCAAGAGCGCACCCTGTTCGAGGCGCGCCCGCAACTGCCGCCCGCGCCACCCTTCCCCTCGCCGGGGCTGCTGCTCTGGGGTGTGTTCGGCGCAACGGCCCTGGTCACCCTCTTAGAATGGCGCGGCCGGGGGCGCTGGGGGCGGCCGCTCGACCTAATTCTTTTCGGCTTGGTGGGCGCGGTGGGGGTGCTGCTCACCTTCCTCTGGTTTTTTACCAACCACACGGCGGCCGCCCACAACTGGAACCTCCTCTGGGCGTGGCCTACGCACCTGCTGATGGTGTGGGGCGCACTGCGCCGCCGGCCCGCGCGCCCGGTGGGTATCTACTTTCTCGTGGCGGCACTGGCCAACCTCCTCACGCTCGTGCTCTGGGCCACGCTGCCGCAGAATATGCACGAAGCCCTGATTCCGCTGGTGTTGAGCCTGACGACGCGCGGCGCGATGCTCTACGTCTGGTCGCGGCCGCCCGGACGGATGGTTACCGCCTGACCCTGCCTGCGTAAGTTTGCGGCTGATTGATCGACGCGATGGTGTACGTCAGCCGAAAAGAGCATTTCAACGCCGCCCACAAACTCTGGAACCCGGCGTGGTCGGCCGAGCGAAACGAGGCGGTGTTCGGCCCCTGCGCCAACGCCAACTGGCACGGCCACAACTTCGAGCTGATCGTCACGGTGAAGGGACGCCCCGACCCGGAGACCGGCTTCGTGGTCGACCTGAAGCAACTCAGCACGCTGATCGGCGAGCTGATCATCGACCAGGTCGACCACCGCAACCTCAACGAAGACGTGCCCTTCATGCGGGGCAAGATGGCCAGTTGCGAGGTGCTCGTCATGGAATTTTGGAAGCTGCTGGCCCCCGCCGTACGGCGCATCACCCCGCACGGCCAACTGCACGCGCTGAGGCTCTACGAGACCCCCCGGAACTACGTAGAATACTTTGGGGAATAAGTTGTGAGAAAGAAATTAAGCAGTTGACAGCTTCGTACGCGACGAACGTTTAAAACCTTAAAACTCTTGCGGTTACTTTTCTAGCTCGAATATCATTTACCCACGGAAGCGAGGCCCACCTCCCGCCTACCTGTAGCCTAAGTCGCTCTTTTCTACATGAAATATTACGTACTCACGGGTAAGCGCTCTGCCGACGTTCATGTTGCTCAACTCATCGAAGCGCTGCGGGCGGTCGACTCGATGGCGCAGGTCAGGTGCTGGGCCGGCGACCAGGCTGCCGCCGCCGGAGGGGAAGTGGTCCGTAACTACGACGATATGGCCGGCGACGCGCCCGAGCGGTGGCTGGGGCTGTCCGGCTCCTCACGGCGTGTGTGTCAGGCTTTCCGGGAGGAGCTGATCGCCTGGCAGCCCGACACCGTGATCCTGGTCGACTTCGACGGCCTCAATTTTCGTCTGCCGCGTGTGGCGCAGGAGATCGGCATCCGGGTGTACGGCTACATCTCGCCTCGCCCTTGGGCCTGGAACACCCGCCGCGTGCAGACGGTCCGCGAGTTTGTGGACCGGATGTTCGTCACCATTCCATTTGAGGAGGCGTTTTACGAGGCGCAGCAGTGCCCCGCCACCTACGTGGGCCACCCTAACCACGAGGCGGCCAAGCAGTTTCAGCCCAACCCCGCCTTTCATGTTGAGAACGGCCTGGACGACCGCCCCATCATCGCGGCCCTGCCCGGCAGCAGCGCCCACGAGGTGGGGCGGTCGCTGCACTTTATGCTCAGCATCCTGCCGCCGTTCATGAACTACCAGTTCGTGGTGGCGGGCCGCTCTTCGGTGCCGCGCGAGTGCTACGAGCCCTACCGCCGCAACAACATCAAGATCATCTACGACCAGACGTTCGACCTGCTGTGCCGCGCCCGCGCGGCCATGGTGTCGCCGGGCCTCGTCTCTACGTCCGACGACCGCCCCGGCGCGGCCAGCCTGGAGTGTGCCTTGTTCGACGTGCCGCAGGTGATCTGCTACCGCAACAGCTACCCAACTTATCTGGCCGTGCGCACGATGGCGAAGGTGCGTTATCTCTCGCTCGTCAACCTGATCGCCGAGCGCGAAGTCGTGAAAGAGCTGCTGCAAGAGAACTTCCGCCCGGCCGACCTGATGAAGGAGCTGGAGCTGCTGCTGCACGACCACCACCACCGGGCGGAGGTGCGCGCCGGTTACGCCGAAGTGCGTGAACTGCTCGGCCCGCCGGTGGCCTCGCAACGGGTGGCTGCCGCCCTGCAAGAGTTGCTGCGCACCCCGGTGGCTTCGCGTCTGTAAGTTCTGATCGCCCCGCGACTCCTACTCAGGCGGGCGTCTGCTCGAAATAGCGGTCGAACACCTCGCGGATCGACAGGTAGCTGCCGGCCAAAATGGCGTCCAGTTCGCTACGCTTCATCCAGCGCAAATCTTCGATGCCCTCCTCCTGCTGAGGTCGCATCTCGTCGTCGCGCAGGCAAGTCATGGCGTACCAACGTGTCTGTTTGAGCACGTTCTTGCCGTGGTTCTCGTACGTGTGCCAGGTGGTACAGATCTTCGGGCCGCGCGCCACCGACACGCTGCACTCTTCTTCGACCTCGCGGACGGCGGCCGCCGAGAACTTTTCGCCCGCTTCGAGCTTACCCTTCGGCAGGTCCCAACGCTTCAGGCGATAGATCATCAGGAAGCGATCGTCGCGGGAGACGACCCCGCCCGCCGCACGCACGATCCTGAAGCGGCGCTTGATGGCCTTCCGCAGCGCCTTGCGCTTTTCGGCGGCCAGCGTCACCGAGCGTAGCGCCTCGGCCGGGTGCGTTTTGAGCAGGTCGAAAACCATCGTAAGCTGGTCGTCGGTAGGGTCGTGCCAGAGCAGGTCACCCTGCAGGCGGTCGGGGGTCAGGGGGCGGGCGTCGTCGCTCAGGTCGGTGTAAGTACCCGGCTCCAGTTGATGCGGCTTCACCAGATGAACCGGCTTGTTGCGGACGAATATCTTCATAAAGGGCGGTCTGAGCGAGAAAAACCGGCGACGACGGCTGTTTTAAATGTAACGAACGTATTTTTGGACATGACCACCGTCAAAGGCACGATCCACTCCGCGACCATCGCGTCGGCCGTTGCAGGGCAGCTATTGCAAGT
>JBARYS010000538.1:0-2037 GCA_049648155.1 Catalinimonas sp.
AACAAGCACCGAGCGTCGCCACGCCCCCGGCCAGCAGCGTCACCTTGGCACGGCTCCAGGTCGGGAAGAGCGTCTGAAAAGCCAGCCCCGCCCGGTAGATGGTCGGGTTGGCGGTGGTCCAGCCCGCCACGATGACGCAGAGCGCCCCTGCCATCCCGGCGGCGGCGTAGGCCATCGGCCCGGGGGCCACGGCGGTGTTGGTGGGGTCCTGGTTGAGCTGCACGGCGTAGAGCAGCGCGGCGGCGATCCAAGCCATGTAGTGCCCCACGAACATGCCGGTGAACGACGACAGCCCCATCTTCCAGGAGCGGGCGTAGCGGAAGATCGACAGGTCGGCCATCCCGATGTGCATGGCCATGTTGGCAAACCAGGCAAAGAAGGTCACGTGCCAGAAACCGAACTTCGACGCCCCCCCGATGGGCACGCCGGTCCAGATGCGCTCGTTGGCGGCCGTCCAGAAACTATCCCACGAGGTCACGCCCAGTTGCGGCAGCGACACCAGCCCGCACGCCAGAAAGACCAGCACCATCCAGGGGGCGGCCACGTTTGCAAACCGAGCCACGGCTTCGTAGCCCTGAACGGCCACGGCCGTGATGACGGCCCCTACCGCCACCACGGCGATAATCCAGCCGATACCGTTGGGCAACCAGTCGTCCAGGCCGGGCATCTCCAGCCCGAACGGGATGCCGACCGCCGTGGCCGACACTGCGATCATCGCCCCGGCCAAGAAACAGAAGAGCACTCCGTTAGCCACGTTGTAGATGCTGACCAGACCGCGCCCGCAGATTTTCTCCAGATGGTAGTAGAGCGTGAGGCGGTAGCGAGTAGCGATGGGAGCCGTCACGAACGTCCAGCTCAACACGGCCAACAGGTTGCCCACCAGCAGCCCCACGAGCAGATCGAACGCCGACACGCCGTGGGCAACGAACAGCGGGCCGATCATAAATTCAGTGCCGGCGGCGTGTTCGCCGGCAAACATGCCGATAAAGCTGCGCCAGCCCCGGCGGGCCTCGGTGGGCACGGGGCGGCGTTCAAACTCGTCGGAAGAAGCGCTCATGGGGTGGGGGTCGGTTTAGTGGTGGGAGCAGGTTGCCCCCGGCGGGCCGAGTGGGCGGTTGCCGGGAACCACTAAGCTAACCACGTTTTTGTGGAGCGCCTGTACTACACTGTTCCACCCTACAAAGACGCGCGTCGGATCAACTGGAACGCGTTCTCCACGCGTGGGGCGGGAGTCTCGGCGTGTCCGCTCAGCACCAACTCGGCGGCGCGAGTGCCCATGGCGGCAAAGTCGGTCGAGATCACGGTCAGCCCCCCCGCGATGAACTCCTTCAAGGGCGACTCGTTGTAGGTGATCACGCCGATGTCCTGCCCCAGCATGAGGTGGTGTTGCTTGGCCGTCCGCAGCAGCGCCACCAGGTCGCCCTCTTCGAGCAGCACGTAGGCGTCGCGCTGCCCGTCGTCGGCGTAGGTGAACGCACGGTCCACACGGTGGTTGAGCCCGTGCTGTTCGCAAAAGCGCCGGAAGCCCTTCGCGATGTCGGGTGAGTGGTGCGAGGTGGGCGGATAGGCCAGCGTCAGGCGGTCGTAGCGGCGCAGGTCGTCGAGGGCTTTGTGAAGCGCTTGGAAGATGTCTTCGCCGAAGTTTTGGTAGACGGCCGCGTAGTCGTCGGGCAGGTCGTCGGGCAGCCGGTCGAGCACCACCAGCTTCTCGGGCGGCACCTGCTTGAGCACTTCCGTCGGTGAGTGTTGGCTGTAGAAGTGCGAGATCACGATCAGGTGCGTGTAGTCGGCGGCGTGCTCCTCGATCAGCTTCCGGAACGCCCCGAAGTCGTTGTTGTACACGTGCAGGTCGACGTGTGCCTCGTCGCCCAGCGTCTGCACGATGGCGTCGTAGACGGTCCGCTTGTGGGCACTGAGTTTGTTGAAGACCAGCCCCACGTAGTGCTCGAAGATCTCGGTGCGGCGCACGTAATAGCCCTTGCCGTGGCGGGCTTCGATCAGCCCCCGGGCGCGCAGCTCGCCGTAGGCCTTCACGAC
>JBARYS010000539.1:0-6777 GCA_049648155.1 Catalinimonas sp.
GAGTAGGGTGGCGACAATCCGCGCGCCCGAGCAGCCCAGCGGGTGGCCCAGCGCCACGGCTCCCCCGAAGACGTTCACCTTCTCGTCGGGGATGTCAAGCTCCTGGTTGAAGACCATCGGTACCACCGAGAAGGCCTCATTGACCTCGAAAAAGTCGATATCGTCCTTGCTGACGCCCGCACGCTCCAGGGCCAGCGGCACGGCCTTCGTCGGGGCGGTGGTGAACCACTCAGGGGCGTGGGCGGCGTCGGCGAAGGCGCGGATCTTCGCCAAGGGTTTGAGGCCCAGCGCGTCGGCCTTGGCCTTGCTCATCAGCACCAGAGCGGCGGCCCCGTCGTTAATCGTCGAGGCGTTGGCGGCCGTCACGGTGCCGTCTTTCGTGAAGGCGGGACGCAGCTTGGGCACCTTCTCGAAGATGACGTTCTTGAACTCTTCGTCGGTCTCCACGCGCAGCGGGTCGCCCTTGCGCTGGGGTACTTCCACCGGCACGATCTCGTCTGCAAAGTCGCCCGCCTCGGTAGCAGCGGCGGCCCGGCGGTACGAGCGCACGGCGTACTCGTCCTGCGCCTCGCGGCTCACGCCGTAGTGCTGCGCGGTGGCGTCGGCGAACACGCCCATCGCCTTGTGGTGGTAGACGTCTTCGAGGCCGTCGCGCACCAATCCGTCCAGAAACTCGCCGTGGCCGTAGCGGTAGCCATAACGCCCCTTCGGCACGTAGTAGGGAATGTTAGACATGCTCTCCATGCCGCCCGCCACGATCACGTCGGCTCCGCCGCACATGATGGTCTGCGCCGCCAGCGTGATGGCCTTCGTGCCCGAGGCGCACACCTTGTTGACCGTCGTGCAGGGCACCGTGTCGGGCACACCCGCGCCTAGGGCAGCCTGCCGGGCGGGTGCCTGCCCTAGGTTGGCCGAGACGACGTTGCCCATAAAAACTTCGCCCACGTCTTCGGGCTTGACGCCGGCGCGTTCGAGGGCACCTCTGATGGCGGCCGTACCGAGTTGAGTGGCCGAGAGAGCGCTCAGCACACCGCCAAAGCTACCGATGGGCGTCCGCACGGCCGAGAGAATGTACACTTCTTGCATGGTGGTGGGGTTTGGTTGGTGAGCAGATGCGTACCCGCGCCCCGGCGGAGGTACGGTGGCGGAGCAACTCCTTTAGATACCACCGGGGGCAGCGAAAGTTTCGCCGGAAATAGGCACGGCGTGGTAAACTAGATAGGACTTACGATATCTCGCGGCGACACACCTCGGAGGTGTTTTTGTGTTGTCTTTTGGGAACAGATCGTAAGCCCTATCATAAAAAGGGGAGCCCTTACCAGTCCGGGCGATTAGGGTCGTAGCTACGGCGCGAGTGGTGCTTCTTCTCTTGTAGGTACTGAATCTCGCTGTCGCGCATGGCGTCCAGAATCATCCGGGCCTTCTCTTCGCTCAGGTTCATCTTTTCGAGCTGCTCCTGGTCCACCTGGGGCGGCTGGTCCGACTCCTCCCCTTCCTGGCCCTCCTGCTGGTCGGCGCTCTCCTGTTGCCCTTCTTGCTGTTGCTCTTCGCCGGGCTGCTCGCGCTCCTCTTCGGACTGCTCGTCCTGCTGCTGCTGGTCCTGGTCGCCCTCCTGATTTTTCTGATTCTCTTCCTGCTCCTGATTTTCCTGATTCTCTTCCTGCTCCTGCTGATCCTTGTTTTCACCGTCTTGTTGCTCTTGCTGCTGTTCCTGCTCCTTTTGTTGCTTGGTGAGCTCGTAGTTGCGGCGGGCCGCCTCGTTGGTGGGGTCGGCGCGGAGGGCCTCCTTGAAATGCGACAGGGCCTCGTCGTAACGCTTCTCACCGTGGGCCATCACGCCGAGTTGCTGCCAGGCTACCGAGCGCAGGGCGGGGTCGGGCGCGTTGACGAGGCGCTGGTAGGTGCGGCCGGCCGCCTCGGGCTGCTCGGCGTGGTAGTAGGCGTGCGCCAGGTTGAGCGTGGCCGCCGGGGTGCCGCCGCCGAGCGAGTCGAGCATCCGGTAGCGGTCGATGGCCACGGGGTAGTCCTCGGCCACAAAGGCCCGCTCGGCTTCGGCCTTTAGCTGGTTCTGGCGGGCGATGCGCGTCAGCCCGTCGCCGCCGCCCACGGCCAGCACCGTCAGTAAGATCAAGAGTTTGTTCATGCTCGGTACGTTTCCATCATTGCAATCTCGCCCCGGCTCAAACGGCGGAAGGGGACGGAACGGTTCAAATCCGAATCACGCGCACGGTGAACAGCGCGTCGACGACGATCAGTGCGAGCGCCGCCACCAAGAAGTAAAAGTACTTGTTGGCGCTCGCGTCTACGAAGCGCGTGTCGCGCAGCTCGCCCTCAATGGTCTGCACGGCCCGCACCAACTGGCGCGTCTCGTTCACGCGGTCGGTGATCTCGTAATAGTCGCCGTCGGTGCGGCGGGCCAGCTCGCGCAGGGCGTCGGGTTGCAGGCGCGTGGTGATGGGCCGCCCCTCGCGGTCGGTCTTGGGGCCGGCGGCGGTGGGAATGGTGCTGCCCGCCTGCGTGCCGACACCCAGCGTAAAGAGCCGGATGCCCGCCTCCTCGATGCGCCGCACCTCGTCGTCGTAGTCTTCGCCGAAGTCCTCGCCGTCGCTGATGAGCACGATCACCTTGGCCTGGTTGCGGACGGTGGTGTTCTCGGGGTCGAGGTGCTTGTCGATGGCCATTTCGAGCGGCGGGCCGAAGTCGGTACCGGTACTGGGCACCAGATCGGTGTTGAGCGTCTCGATGAAGAGCGTCAGTGCGTTCTGATCGTAGGTGAGTGGGCACTGCACGAAGGCGTCCGACGAGAAGATGATCAGCCCGATGCGGTCGCCGCTGAGGGCGTCGGCCATGTTCTTCAGCTCGAACTTGACCTTGGCCAGCCGGGTGGGCTGCACGTCGACGGCGTCCATGGAGCGCGAAAGATCCACCGCCAAGTAGATGTCCTTGCCCACGGCCTGCACCTCGCGGCGGGCCGCGCCGAACATGGGGCCGAGCAGCGCCACGACGAGCAGCGCGAAGTAGACCGCCCGCAGCGTAAACTTGACCCACGCCGACCGCCCCCGGCTGCGGAGCCGTCGGGCCATCACGGCGTTACGGCGTAGGAAGGCGGCGTAGAGCACCCCGAAGGCCACCACCAGCAGCAGTTCAAAGAGTCCGAAGTCGTTGTACCAAGTCATGCGCGGCGGCAGGAGCGTCTTTAGGGTAGCGTGGCGAAAGCTGCCGAAGCGCGTCCGGCGGGCGGCTACCGGCAACAAAGGTACGGCGTACACCGGGCCGGTTAAGGCTTGCGGCTGTCGGGCGCAATGATCTATATTTGCAGCGTCGAAACCAGCGACACCCCTCCGGAGAGATGGGTGAGTGGCTTAAACCAGTAGTTTGCTAAACTGCCGTACCTCTAAAGGGTACCGCGGGTTCGAATCCCGCTCTCTCCGCCAGAACGCCCCTCACGACACGTGTGGGGCGTTCTCTTATCCTCAGCGTCACTCCGAGAGGCCTTTGTGAATCTTTGGAGAGAACGTCACACTACTCACCTCGAACGGCTCGCAATCAGCGCCTGCTTCACGAGGCTCATGACGTATTCGAGCGGTCCGTCGTCTTTAAGGCGGAGCTCGTAATCGCCGCTGCCCCAGTGACCGACGGACGACACGTCGCGGGCCAGACCTCGCGCGTCGTCCAGTTCACCCCGCTTGAGGTTGATCCAGCACTTCAGAACACCGTGCAGCACGGCCACGTCGGCGAAGACCTTTCCTTGGTACGCAAAGCCGACGGTTACTTTCTTCGGCTTCACCTCAATGTTGTCGTCCAGCCTGAGAATGGCGCTTTTGTAGGCTTCGTACAGTTCGACGATGACCTCCGACTTGCCCGTCAGGTGGTCCTCTTCTACGAACACTCTGATCTCTTCAACCACCGCGCGCAAGCCGTCGTCGCGGGGCACGAGGGGCTTGACGCTAGGGGCGGCTACCGAATTCTTGATCGGCTCGACCGATATCAGCCCGCCCTCGAAACGCCGCACTTGCCACAGTTCGATGGCGATGTCATTAAAATCTGTGGCTTGCTTTTGATTTTCGGTGAAGCTGGGCGCGACAAACATCACCCGCGATTGCGACCATTCGACCCCATTCCGACGTAAGGGTTGCCCCAAAGCCTCCTGATACTCAATCAGAAAGTCCGCTTTGTTCGCCAACATTAGGCTCAGGTAAGTGAAGCCCTGGTCAATCACGCTGTGGCTGCGGTCGCGCTTGTACTCGATGATCACGAACGCGCGTGCCTCCGAGTCGAACGCCAAAGTATCGATCCGCCGGTTCTTAATCGTAAACTCGGTGCGCACTAACGTCAAGCCCACCAGCGTAGGTAAATGGGCTTCGAAGAAGCGTTGCAGCTCTCTTTCCAGCCGAAAAGGGGCTAGTGGTAGTAGCCGTAGCTGGTCGTTATGGGTTCGGTAGAGCGCCACGGCAACCCCTACTCCGACAGCGTAAACACCGGCAGCGGATCGGCGCCCCCCTCAAGCTGCGCGGCGTGCGCCTCCAGATGCTCATTGTAGCGCGCCGCCTGCTGGTCGTACCGCACGCGGTAGTAGATGATGCTGTCGTCGGCAGCCTTGATCTCGCGGGCCAGTTGCTCGCCGGCCAGGAAGCGTTCGAAGCCGGGCGTGTTGGCGGCCAGCGCGTAGGCGTCGCGCAGCAGGGCGTCGGTGGCGGCGTCGTACCGGTCGATCTCGGCGTCGGCCATCGTGTTTTGGTCGTAGCGCTGGTCGCGCAGGGCGGCGTGGCGGGCGCGCAGCCCTTCCAGTGTGATCACGTTGACGCTGTCGCTGTAGGAGAGCTCTTGCAGGAAGCGCCCCAGGTTGTCGATCTTGGCGTCGTCGGAAGCCATCATGGCGGTCCAGGCGGCGTCGGCGCTGTCGCGCAGGGTGCGCGCCTCGGTGCGGATGCGGTCGGCCTCGGCGGCGGGCACCGCTTTCCGACAGGCAACGGGCAGGAGCATCAGCCAGAGCAGTAGCAGGGCTGACGTGAGCGCCCCCCCACCGCCTCTTCGTGCGTTCATACCTCGGAGGTCTCGCCGGTGGCGTCTCGGGAGGCTCCCAAAGTCTTTGCGGTCGTTTTCTCTTGCCATGATGGGGCCGGTGCGCATAAGGAACTTTTCGCCGGAACGGCGGGCAAGGTAGCTAAATTACCCTACGGGCTGCGGACGGCGCGGCGGCGCGACGCGGGCGTCTGCGCAACTGCTTATCTTGCGGCCGTTCACCGACCCTCCTGCTTATGCAAGCCGAACTCCTTTACGAAGCGCGCGCGATCCTGGGCGAAGGCCCAGTGTGGGACGACCGGCGCGGCCTCCTGACGTGGGTGGACATCATCCGGGGCTGCATCCACGAGTACGATCCGGTGTCCGGACACGACCAGATTCTGAACCTCAACACGTACGTCGGCACGGCCGTGCTGCGCGAAAAGGCTCCCGGCTACGTGCTGGGCGTGCGGCGCGGCATCGCCCTGTTCGAGCCCGGGGGCGTGGGGCTACAGTACCTGGCGCAACCCGAACCCGACCGCCCCGGCCGCCGCTTCAACGACGGCAAGGCCGACCCCGCCGGGCGCTTCTGGGGCGGCACGATGGAGATCGACGCGGCTAATCCCACGGGTACCCTCTACTGCCTTACGCCCGGCGGCGAGCTAAGGGAGCAACTCCACGGCCTCTACATCTCGAACGGGCTGGACTGGTGGGAGCCGCGCGGCGAGATGTACTTCATCGACTCGCCCACGCGCCGGGTGCGCGCTTACGACTACGACCGGGCCACGGGCAATATCGCCTTCAAGCGCGTGGTGGTCGAAATTCCGGACGACGAAGGCGTGCCCGACGGCCTCACGCTCGACGGCGAGGGCAACCTCTGGGTGGCGATCCACGGCGGCGGCAAGGTGGTCTGCTTCGACGCCACCGACGGCAAGCGGCTGGCCACCGTGCAGGTGCCGACCAAGAATTCGTCGTGCCCGGCGTTCGGCGGCCCCGACTACCGCACGCTCTACGTCACCAGCATCTCGCAGGGCAACGAGAAAGACCCACTGGCGGGCAGCGTATTTCACGTTCAGCCCGGCGTGGCGGGCCGCCCGGCGTGGCGCTACGACGGCTGACCTTACTCTTAACCCACCACCGCTTTGTTTACCCACGAGACCCACGTGCGCGTCCGCTACGCCGAGACCGACCAGATGGGCTACGTCTACTACGGCAACTACGCTACGTATTACGAGGTGGCCCGCGTGGAGGCGCTCCGCAGCCTGGGCATCACCTACAAGTCGATGGAGGCGGGCGGCGTGATCATGCCCGTGGCCGAAAATTACTCGAAGTACATCCGCCCCGCCCGCTACGACGACCTGCTGCGCGTGGTGGTCACGATCAAAGAGCGGCCGGGCACGCGCATCCAGTTTCACTACGAGGTGTTCGACGAGGGCGGGGCGCTGCTGCACCTGGGCCACACGAAGCTGGTGTTTTGCAGCGGCGAGACGGGCCGCCCCTGCGCGCCGCCCGAAGACGTGCGGCGCGTCATGGCTCCCTTCTTCGCGGAGTAGACCCGGCGACCCTTTTTTAGTTACTGCTCCCGAAAACGTTTGAATGTTGGGCAAATGGTGGGTACATTTCCCTAAACGTTCGGCGGCCCTCCCGGCACCCGTATCCAACTCCGGCCGCCTGCCGTTTGCACTCACCACTTCAACCCTAACCCCTATCGCTTGGTAGAAAAGGTCATTACGCTGGAGGACGTCTCGCTGGTCGATTTCCTGGGCGCAGGCAATC
>JBARYS010000540.1:0-4240 GCA_049648155.1 Catalinimonas sp.
CCGCCGCTCTCTCGCGGCGCAGAAGGCAGGTCAATGGTTGATAACATTACACACATAGGCTTCAACTTGCATTGTATTTTCGGAAGAATGCCTTGGCTGCGTACTTGCGATCAAATTCTATGGTACTTATGAACCTTATTCACTTCATATTTGACATCTACCTGCAAGCTAGTGAGCAGCGGGCCGAACTCTCGCGCAAGCTCACCCGCCGCCCTAGGCACTCGCGCACCCAGCGCATCAAGATGCAACAACAACTGGCCACCTACGACGCAGTGGTGGAACAGAGCTACTACATCTTCCGGTCGCTGGAGGTGATCCGCGAAACGTCGCTGCAAGCCATCAACGAGACGTTCTACGACGTATATCTGGACGACGCGCTGCCGGTGCCCGATCCGCACGAGCTGATTCTGAACATCCTGTCGTGCGACGAGATCCTGAACATCACGCACATCCCCACCGAGCTGCGCGTTTACATCGAAGAGTACCCGAGTCTCTGTCTAAGCGAGAAGGTCAAGGCGGGCGAGGCCGGCGGCGACAACCCCTATCACCAGTATCTCGACCGCCTGGAGCAGAGCTTTATCGTACACTCGTACGACCTGCTGACCGAGCGCATCCGCGATATCGCGGCCGACCAGGGCAACCTGGGCGAGGTGATCGACATCATCGAGTACGGCCGGTCAGCCGCTTGACTCGTCCCGGCGGCTCAGGAGGGTTTCTGCCCGGCGTCCGCCGGAAACGCTCGCCGCCGGCCCCGTGCGCCCCAACCGAACGAGATGGGCGTGTAGAGTAGGTGAACACGCCCGCGTGATGCCGACCGAGAGGAGCGGTACGACGCCCGTCAGGAGGTTCTTCGTGATGCTCTGCCGCGTTTCGAGTGGTTTTAAAGCGTTCAATTCGAGCTGCTCGCCCCGTTGGTAGGCCGACCGGTAGAAGGAGAGCAAACGTCGGACACCTCCGTCGAGATGACCTTTGGTGTCGGGTTAGTGTCGGGTCAGGGTGCCGCGCATGAGTACGGATGTCGGTGAATCTACGCCCGTTCGAGGTTTAGATGCGTCGCCCGTCGGTCCTTTGCGGGAGGTTCTCGGAAGGAATGTGAAGATGAAAAGACTGCTTTGTGCTGATTTCGCGCCAGGGTCGCCGACGAATCATATCTTTGAAGCGGCGTTTCAAGCAATCGTTACCTATGATCATCGAATCACGTGCCTACGCCCGCGCCGGGCTGTTGGGCAACCCCTCTGACGGCTACCACGGCCGTACGCTCTCCGTCATCATCAAGAATTTCGGGGCCTATGTCTCCCTCTACGAGACGCCCGAGCTGCACATTGAGCCGCAGGAGCAAGACCGTAATATCTATCGTAATGTTTACCATCTGGTCGAGTCGGTAGCCCTGACGGGCTACTACGGTGGCTCGCGTCTGGTGAAGGCGGCCATCCGCAAGTTCGTTGCGCACTGCGACGAGCAAGGCCTCCGACTTCCCAACAAGAACTTCACGGTGCGCTACGGCTCTTCGATTCCGCGTCAGGTGGGATTGGCCGGATCGAGCGCCATCGTCACGGCGACCATGCGGGCACTGATGCGCTTCTACGACGTCGAGATTCCCGCCTACGAACTGCCCTCGCTGGTGCTGGCTGCCGAGCAGGGGGAACTCGGCATCAACGCCGGCCTGCAAGACCGCGTGATTCAGGCCTACGAGGGCTGCGTCTACATGGACTTCGAACGCGAATACGTCGAGAAAAAGGGGCGCGGCCGCTACGAGCGCATTGACCCTACGCTGCTGCCGAACCTCTACGTGGCTTACAAGACGGAACTGGGCAAAGAGTCCGGCAAGGTGCTCAACACCCTGCGCCAACGGTACGAGCGGGGCGAGCCCGAAACGCTATCGGCCCTCTCGGAACTGGCCGACAATACTACCCTGGGCCGCGATGCCCTGATCAACCGCGACTACGACACGCTCGGGCAGTTGATTGACCGCAACTTCGACCTGCGCCGCAGCCTGATGGACATCCGTGATTCGGACCTGACCCTGGTTGAGTGCGCCCGCCAGTGTGGTGCGTCGGCTAAATTCACCGGCTCGGGCGGGTCGATCATCGGCGTCTACCGCGACGACGAGATGCTCAACAAACTCTTCGTGGAACTCAAAAAAATCAACGCCCGTGTGCTGAAGCCTTATGTATTCTAGGGGGGCAATTATCAGTTAGAGATCAACAGCGAACAATAGGCCGGCGCGCGCTCTCGGTGTATGTGCTCCCACTAACTCACTCGCTACGGGTAGCTTATGAACTTCAATTTTATATGCCTGCTGATGATCATTAATTGAGTTCAATGCTCGTGATGAGTTTCTTTTAGCTGACATCAGAAAATTATGAAAGCAGTTGAACAGCCCCGCATCATTGTAGGACGGAAGAACCTGAAGGTCGACAAATTTTGAACTAAGCTATTGCGTGAATGAGCCGAACGGTTGACTGCTTGCCGAGTCTAAGACATGTGTCAGCCTATTGTTCATTGTCAAGCGCTAACTGTTGGTTGAATATAATAGCGCGTCAGCTATTATTAACTGCTCATTGCTAACTGAAACAAACATGATCCGCAAAGCCGTTATTCCCGCCGCCGGACTGGGAACCCGTTTTCTGCCCGCCACCAAGGCGCAGCCCAAAGAGATGCTGCCCGTGATCGATACGCCCACCATTCAGTACGTGGTGCAGGAGGCGGTCGACTCCGGCATCGACGACATCCTGATCATCTCCGGAAAGGGCAAGCGGGCAATTGAGGACCACTTCGACCGTAACTTCGAGCTAGAGATGCGCCTGGAAGAGAAGGCCGACGAGAACCTCTACAATGAGGTGCGCCGGCTGGCCGACATGGCCAACATCCACTTCATCCGTCAGAAGGAGATCAACGGCCTTGGCGACGCCATCTACTACGCCCGCCACCACACCGGCGATGAGCCGTTTGCGGTGCTGCTGGGCGACACGATCATCAACTCGGTGATTCCCGTAACGCGTCAGCTCATCGACATCTACGATCAGTATAAGTCAACGGTGCTGGCGGTAGAGGAGGTGCCCGCCGACAAGGTCGACCGCTACGGCATCGTGGGGGGTAAACGGCTGGCCGAACGCATCATGGAGGTGGATGAGCTGATCGAGAAGCCCGCCGTCGACCAGTCGCCGTCGAACCTGGCCATCGCGGGGCGCTACATACTGACGCCCGAGATCTACCGCGCTATCGAGCAAACACCCCGAGGTAAGAACAACGAGGTGCAACTCACCGACGCGCTCCTGAACCTACGGCGCGGCGGCAACATCTACTCGCACACCATCGAGGGTAAGCGCTATGACATCGGCAACAAGCTCGACTTCCTCAAGACGACCGTAGAGTTTGCCCTGCATCGCAAGGAGTTTGCCGCGCCGTTTCTGCAATTTCTGCGCGAGACCGTCGCTGCGGCCGAGAAGTAGCCGTCCGCCGCCGCGACCATGTGCGGGAACATCCGTACGGATTCCTCCTAAAACGCACGTAGTGAGGCACTTGAGGACGCGCGGCGTACGCCGGCTGCCGCTTACCTTTGACGCCACCGGGCCGTTTGGTCCGGTGGCGTCGTGCTTACGGGCCGGATCACCAAAGTACCGCAGCGGCGCTTTTTTCTCTTCAGACCACCCTTTTTCCCCCCAATGGCTTCATTCGAGATCGAAGGCGGCGTACCGCTGCGCGGCGAAATTACCCCGCAGGGGGCCAAAAACGAATCCCTACAAATCCTCTGCGCCGTGGTGCTCACCCCCGAGCCGGTCGTGATTCGTAACCTGCCCGACATCCGCGACACGAACAAGCTAATCGAACTGCTCGGCTCGCTTGGCGTAAAGGTCGAGAAGCTCGAAGAAGGAGCCTACCGCTTTCAGGCGGACACCATCGACATCGACTACATCGACACGCCCGCCTACGCCAAGCAAGCCTCGGCACTGCGTGGGTCGATCATGCTACTGGGCCCGCTGCTGGCGCGTTTCGGGCGGGGCCGTATTCCCAAGCCGGGGGGCGACAAGATCGGCCGGCGGCGGCTCGACACGCACTTCGAAGGGTTGGAGAAGCTCAACGCTCGCTTCAGCTACAATGCCCGCGAAGGGTACTACCACATCGACGGCACCCACCTGGAGGGCACCTACATGCTGCTCGACGAGGCCTCAGTGACGGGTACGGCCAACATCGTGATGGCTGCCGTGCTGGCCAGGGGGCGCACGCAGATCTACAACGC
>JBARYS010000541.1:0-9101 GCA_049648155.1 Catalinimonas sp.
AGCGTGTCGTAGCCCACGAAGGTCACCCGCAGCGTGCGTGCTCCGGCGGGCCGTTGGAGTTCAAAACGTCCGGAGGCGTCGGTGTAGGTGCCCCGGTCGGCGTCGGGCAGCACCACGTGCGCGTCGGGCAGCGGCTCGTCGGTGGTGGCGTCCAGCACGGTGCCTTTGAGGGTTTGCGCCCGCAGCGAGGCGGAAAAGAGCAGAAGGAGGGCAACGCGGCCGGCGCGTCGTACAGAAAAATGCATTGCGTACGGGTCAACAAAGTGAGGCGCGGGGTGGCCCGATCACGCGTACGGCTCCGCCGGGGGCGGAACTTCCAATAAAGATCGATCTGCGGCGGCCGGTGGGTCGCCGGTTCCTACGTTCCCTTCGCCGGTGCTAACCGGAGCAGGTTCAATGGGTATGATCTCAGCCCGTTCGTTACATGCAGGGCACCCCGTCGCCACAAACGTACGGAATTCCGGCAGGAACCGAGCCCGCCGGAAGCCGGCTTCACGGACAATCGTGGCGCGGTACTCAGCCCTCACTCTCCACCCCGCCGTCGGGTGCGATCAACTGAAACTCCACCCGGCGGTTGGTGTGGCGGTCTTCGTCTTTCTCTTCCGGCCAGATGATGGGCCGCTCGCTGCCGTAGCCTACTGCCTCGATGCGCTCCGAGTCTACCGCCTTGCTGCCGATCAGGTACTTGCGGATGGCCTCGGCCCGGCGCTGCGAAAGACGCTGGTTTTTCTGCTTGTCGCCCACCGAGTCGGTGTGGCCGGAGATTTTCAGCCGGAACGTGGGGTTGTCGACCAAGAAGTCCAGCAGCGCGTCGAGGTCGGTGTGCATCTCGGGCAGAATGTTGGCGCGGCCCTGCTCGAATTCCAGCGACGTGAAGCGAATCTTGCGGCTGCTGACGCTCTCGGCCTGCACGTTGATGATCGTGTCGCCGTCGAGCTTGAAGAGCTGTTCGACGCGGAAAAACTCCTCGCCCTGGATGATGAGCAAGTAGTTGTTGTTGTTGATCAGATCGAAGTCGAACGAACCGTCGGAGCGCAGCGCGCGCGGGGCCACCTCGATGCCGTTGTCCAGGTCGATCACCGAGACGATGCCCTGAAAAGGCTTGCCCGTGGCCGTGTCGGTGAGCGTGCCCCGCAGCCGGGTGCGGGCCAGCGGCTGTGCGCCCATCGGCAGCGGAAAGGAGAAGAGGTCCAGGTCGCCGTCGGTATCCTCCGAGCGGGCGTAGTAGAGGTTGCGGGCGTCGTCGTCGATCGTGAAGTAGTACTCGCTGCCCGGCCCGTTCACCAGCGGCCCGATGTTCTTGGGCTCGCCCCACTTGCCGCCCGGCCCGCGGTAGGTCTTGTAGATGTCGAAATTGCCGAAATTGACCAGGTGGCCCGTCGACGAGAAGTAGAGCACGTCGTAGCGAGGGTGCAGAAAAGGGCTCACCTCGTTGCGGCGCGTGTTGACGGTCGGCCCCAGGTTGCGGGCGGGCGTCCAGGTGCCGTTCTCGCGGCGCGTGGTGTAGTAGATGTCCGACAGCCCGAATCCGCCGATGCGGTCGGAGGCGAAGTAGAGCGTGTCGCCGGTGCTCGAAAATGCCGGCTGCGAGTCCCACGCTTGGCTGTTGACGCCCGCCCCGAGGTTGCGCACGTTGTCCCAGGTGCCGTCCTCTTGCAGGTCGGCCACGAAGATGTCGCAGTTGCCGTAGCACTCGCGGCACTCGCACCGCACGAAGTAGAGCATCTTGCCGCTGGGCGAGAGCACCGCCGACCCCTCGTTGTAGGGCGAGTTAATCTCGACGAAGGGCTGCGCCTCGTCCCACCCCAGGCCGTCGTTGCGGCTCACGAAGATGTCTTCGTTGACCTTCTCGCCCATCAGGCCGGCGCGGTTGCGCTTCGAGGAGAGCAGCAGCATGTCGCCGGCCGGGCTGATGGTGGGCGCGTAGTCGTCGGCCGGCGAGTTGATCAGGTCGCCCATGCTGAGCAGCACCCCGCGTGGCGGCCGCAGCGTGTCGATGTTGCGGCGGTATTCGACCAACTCGTAGTAGTAGTCGAGCGGGATGTAATAGTCGCGCTCCAGCTCGGTCATCGAGTCGTAGTAGAGCTTCACGCGCGTCACGTCGCCCCGGTGGTGCTTGAGCGTGAGGCGGTAGAGCGCCTTGGCCTGCTCGATCTTGCCGACGCGCTCGTAAAGTTGCGCCAGCCGCCACAGCAGCGGGGTGTCCTCGTAGAAGTTCCCGATGCGAAAGTTGCGCACGTACGATTCAAGCAGCGGTAGCGCCTCTTCCCACTTCTCTTTTTTCTCCAGGCGCACAATCTTAGCCAGCTTCCGAGCGTCGTAGTAGCGCAGCTCGTCGGTGGGTTGACCCAGTTGGGGGAAGTCGAACCGGTACCGGTCGTCACGCGTGTACGGTTCCCGTTCGGCAAGGCGCATGTCCGTACCTTTATACCCCTCCTGTCCGTACGCCCGAAAGCACCAGGTGCCCGCAATAATCCAGAAAAGCAAGAGGGCTCGCTTCATGTCAGGTTGTCTGTCGCCGGGTGGCGGGGAGGGCCGCAGGGCGGTAGGGTCGGGGGCGGCGTCGGCTCGCCCGTGGGTCCACATGGTAAATTGGCAGGCTTAGCCGCGTGGCACCTTCGTTGTAAAAATGTAAAAATACCTTAACCGCACGAAGTGCCCGCCCCGCGCCGGGGTGTGACCTGTCAGGTCGGCACCATTCTCATCTTTTTGGCACGCTACGCATGTTCATAACGCTACATTCCAACACTTCTTACACGCCGCTTTCGCTCGGTGAGCACGACAGTGCCGAGATGATCCCTATTCTGCCCACCGACGAAGACGACGACGAGGTGGGCGGCGGCGTGCCCGAGGTGCTGCCCATCATGCCGCTGAAGAACACGGTGCTCTTCCCCGGCGTGGTGATTCCCATCACGGTCGGGCGGCAGAAGTCGATCCGCCTCGTGAAGCGCGCCTACCGGGGCGACCGCATCGTGGGCGTGGTGGCCCAGAAAAACTTCAATGCCGAAGATCCCGGCGTCGACGACCTCTACCGGATCGGCACCGTGGCGGTCATCGTCAAGATGCTCGTGCTGCCCGACGGCAACACGACCATCATCATCCAGGGTAAGAAGCGCTTCGCGGTCGGTGAGGTGGTGCAGACCGACCCCTACCTGAGGGCGAAGGTCGAGGTGATTCCGGAGAACTTCCCCAACCTGAAGAAGCGCGAGACCCGGGCGCTGATCCAGTCGCTGAAGGACATCGCCCACAAGATCCTCAAGCTCAACCCCGAGATTCCGCAGGAGGCGCAGATCGCCCTCGACAACATCGAGAGCCCGGCCTTCCTGACGCACTTCCTCTCGTCGAACCTGAACGCCGAGGTGCCCGAGAAGCAGCGGCTGCTGGAGACCAACGACGGGGCCGCGCGCGCCACCGCGCTGATGGAGGCGATGATGCGCGACGTGCAGATGCTGGAGCTGAAGCACGAAATCCAGAATAAGGTCCACCAAGACATCGACGACCAGCAGCGCGACTACTTCATCCGCCAGCAGATCAAGGTTTTGCAGGACGAGCTGGGGCAGGAGGGGTCGGAGCAGGAGATCGAAGCCCTGCGGGCGCGCGGCAAGAAGAAGGATTGGCCCGAGGCGGTGGCTGAGCAGTTCAACAAGGAACTCGACAAGCTGCTCAGGATGAACCCCGCCGCCGCCGAATTTCCTGTGGCGATGAGCTACGCCGAGCTGCTGGTAGACCTGCCGTGGAACGAGTTCACGAAGGACAACTTCGACCTGCAACGCGCCAAGAAGGTGCTCGACGCCGACCACTACGGCATGGAGAAGGTCAAGGAGCGCATTCTCGAATACTTGGCCGTGCTCAAGCTCAAAAACAACCTTAAGGCCCCGATCCTCTGCCTGTACGGCCCGCCCGGGGTGGGCAAGACCTCGCTGGGGCGGTCGGTGGCGCGGGCGTTGGGGCGCAAGTACGTGCGGATGTCGCTGGGCGGCGTGCACGACGAGGCCGAGATCCGGGGCCACCGCCGCACCTACGTGGGGGCCATGCCGGGGCGCATCATCCAGAACCTGAAGAAGGTGGGCGCCTCGAACCCGGTGTTCATCCTCGACGAGATCGACAAGGTGAGCGCCGACTTCCGGGGCGACCCCTCGTCGGCACTGCTCGAAGTGCTCGACCCCGAGCAGAACAGCACCTTCCAAGACAATTACCTCGAAGTGGAGTACGACCTGTCGAAGATCCTCTTCATCGCCACGGCCAACTCGCTCGAAACCATCCAGCCTGCCCTGCGCGACCGGATGGAGATCATCGACATCACCGGCTACACGCTCGAAGAGAAGCTACAGATCGCCAAGCGCCACCTGATTCCGAAGCAGCGCGAGGCGCACGGGCTGAAGGCCAAGGACATCCGCTTCTCGGAGAAGGCCCTCACGAAGATCATCGACGGCTACACGCGCGAGTCGGGCGTGCGCAGCCTGGACCGCAAAATTGCCGCCGTCGCGCGGCGCGTGGCCAAGTTTATCGCCACCGAGCAGGAGTATCAGAAGGGCATCCGCCCGGCCGAGGTCGAGGCGATTCTGGGCACAGAGCGGTTCGACAAGGAGCTTTACGAAGACAACAAGCAGGCGGGCGTGGTGACGGGCCTGGCCTGGACGGCGGCGGGCGGCGAAATCCTCTTCGTCGAGTCGGTGCTGAGCCGGGGGAAGGGCAAGCTGCAACTCTCCGGGCAGCTCGGCGAGGTGATGAAGGAGTCGGCGGCGGCGGCGCTCTCGTACCTGAAGGCGCACGCCGACCGGCTCGGGATCGACCACCGGCGCTTCGACCACTTCGACGTGCACGTGCACGTGCCGGCCGGAGCGGTGCCGAAAGACGGCCCCTCGGCGGGCATCACGATCCTGACGTCGCTGGCGTCGGCCTTCACGCAGCGGCGCGTGCGGAAGGTGGCCATGACCGGCGAGATCACCCTGCGCGGCAAAATCCTGCCGGTGGGCGGCATCAAGGAGAAGCTGCTGGCGGCGCGCCGGGCGGGCATCACCGACCTGATCCTCTGTAAGAGCAACGAGAAAGACGTGAGGGAGATCGAGGGCGACTTCGTCGGCGACCTGCGCATCGAGTACGTCCGCTACGCTGAGGAGGTGCTGAAGCTGGCCCTGCTCGACGAGCCCGTGGCGTACCCTCTCGACTTGCGCCTGCCCGAGGAGTTGGAGCGGGTCTGAGCGCCCTCCGGGCGAAAAGCAGAAAGCCGCGCGGGGGCTCCCGAAAGAGCACCGCGCGGCTTTTTTGTGACCGACGACTACTCTTTGCGGCCGACGGGGTCGCCGTCTTGCTCCTTCAGCAGCTCGATGACGGCTCGCTCTAACTGCGGGTCTTTACCCTCGGCGAGCTCGGCGGGCGGGTTGTCGACACGCACATCCGGCTCCAGTTGCTGGTTTTCGAGGTAGCGCCCTTCGGTATCCAACATGCCGATCTGGGGGATACCGAACACCAGCGTGGGGTCGATCTGCTGCTCCCACCAGACGGCCGTGCCCGTGCCCGGCACCGGCATACCGATCAGCTTGCCCACGTTGAGCGTCTTGTAGGCGTAGGGGAACATGTGGGCGTCCGAGTAGTTGCTCTCGCTCATCAGCACCACCGAGGGCTTGATCCACTTCTTGAACGGCTCGTGGCCCCGGTGTACGCCGCGCGGCTGGATGTCGATGTACTTTTCGCCGCTCAGGAACGTGACCAGATCGTCGTGCAGCCAGCCGCCGCCGTTGAAGCGTGTGTCCACGATCAGCGACGCCTTGTCGGCGTGGCGGCCCAGTACCTCTTCGACCACCGTGCGGTAGCTCTGGTCGTTCATGCCGCGCACGTGCACGTAGCCCACGGTGCCGTCCGAGAGGCTGTCGGTGGCCTGCCGCCGCTGCTCGACCCACCGCCGGTAGCGCAGCTCGCTCTCCTCGCCCAGCGTGATGGGCCGCACTTGCTCCTCCCAAGTTTTGCCGCCCGGCGCGCGCAGCGAGAGCAGCGTGGGGCGGGCGGACTTGCGGTTCAGCAGGCGGTAGAAGTCCGCGTCGGGCGTGACGGCCTCGCCGTCGATGCGCTCGATGATCACGCCCGGCCGCACGTCCGAGTCGGCACGGTCAAGGGGGCCGCCCGCCATTACCTCCGCGACGCGCAGGCCCGCGCCGGTGTGAGCGGGGTCGTAGAAGAGCCCCAGCGAGGCGGTGGCGTCGTTCGTCTTGCCCTGAGGTCGGTAGCGCGCGCCGGTGTGCGAGGCGTTCAGCTCGCCCAGCAGTTCGCTGAGCATCTCGGCGAAGTCCCAGTTGTTGTTGATGTGCGTCAGAAAGGGCGCGTAGGCGTCGCGCAGCCCCACCCAGTCGACGCCGTGGAGATCTTCGAGGTAGAACTTCTCGCGCACCTGCCGCCAGGCGTGGTGGAAGATGTACTCACGCTCGGCGGCGCGGTCCAGCGTCATCTCGCCCTGCACCGTTACGCCCTCGCCGCTGCCCTTGTCGGGGTCGATCTTCTGGAAGTTGCCGTCGGCCAGCAAGAAGAGCGCCTTGCCGTCTTTCGAGAGGGCCAGCTCGCCGTTGCGGGCCTCCAGCTTCTTGAGCAACTTCGTTTCGCGCGTGCGCAGCTTGGTCTGCCAGAGGTCGTAGCCCTTCTCGAACTTGGCCAGGTAGTAGAGCGTCTCGCCGTCGTCCGAAAGCACCGCGTCGGCCAGGTCCGACGAGTGGAGCGTCAGGCGCGCCTTGCGGTCGTCGAGGTTGTCGAGCTCGAGGGTGAGCACCTCTTCCTCCTTCGCTTCGTCTTTCTTCTTGCGCTTCTTCTGCTCCGGCTCCGCGTTCGTCGTGTCGGCCTTTTCGCGCTCCTTGAGTAGGTTGAAAGCTTCCTCGTCCAGTTGGAAGCGGTCGTACGCTTTCTGGGTGAAGAACATGGCGTAGGCGTCGCCCTGCGCGCCCCAACTGCCGTGATCCTTCATGCCGTCGCGGTCCGAGTACCAGAGCACGGCCTTGCCGCCCATCGCCCAGCGGGGCTGGTAGTCGCCGTAGCCGCTCATGGTCAGGTTGCGGGGCGGCGTGCTGCCGTCTACCGGCACCAGCCCCACCTCCTCGTTGAAGTACTGGCCGTCGGGCGTGAAGCTGCCCAGAAACCAGCGGCCGTCCGGCGACCAATCGTAGTGCTGGTCGCCGTCGCTGTACGAGTTGTTGTGCTTCTCGGGCAGCACCGTACGCACCGCGCCCGATGCCAAGTTCTTCACTCTTAGAATGACGCGCTTCTCGAGGTACGCCACCTCTTTGCCGTCGGGCGAGAAGTGCGGCTGAAACTCGTCGGCGTCGGTGGCGACCACGGCCTCCTCGTCGAGCACGGTGGCGGCGTGGAAAAAGGACTCCTCGTCGCGGCGAATCTTAGCACGGTAGACGTTCCAACTGCCGTCGCGCTCGCCGGCGTAGAGCAGCGAGCGGCCGTCGGGGCTGAAGCTCACCGAACGCTCCTGCGTGGGCGTGTTCGTGACGCGCTTGGTGAGCTTACCGTCTACCGAGGTCACGAACACCTCGCCTCGGTTCACGAAGGCGATCTCCTTGCCGTCGGGCGAGAGGGCCATCTCGGTGGCTCCGCCGCTCACCGAGACGATCTCCTCGTTCGTGCGGCCGTCGGTCAAGATGCGCACGTCGACCTTCCGGGGCTCGCCGCCGGGGCGCTGCGTGTAGAGCGCGCCGTGGTAGCCGAAGGCCAGCGTGCCGTCGTCGGCCACCGAGAGGAAGCGCACCGGGTGCGTATCGAAGTGGGTCACCGCCGTGCTCTGCCCCGGCGTGTTGGGGTCCATGCGGCGCACGTTGAAGGTGCCGCTCTCTTCGCTGAGGTAGTACACCGCGCCGCCGGGTCCGAAGGCGGGGTCGCGGTTCTCCCCTTCGAATGTGGTCAGCTGCGTGTGGGTGCCGGCGGCCGGGTTCCACAGCCACACGTCGCGCGTGACCGACGAGGTGTGGTGCTTCCGCCAGGGGTCTTCGTAGCCCTTCACGTCTTCGTAGACCATCTGCTTGCCGTCGGCGGCGTAGCGGGCTTCGAGGGCGGGCGTGGTCAGCACCATATTCGTCCGCCCGCCGGTGGCCGCCACCTCGTAGAGCTCGCTGTAGAGCCGCGTGGGGAACTGCGCGTTGCGGGCGTCGTCGGTGCGTGCCGACGAGAAGATCACCCGCTCGCCGTCGGTCGAAAAGTCGGTGGGCAGGTCATCGGCCGAGTGGTAGGTGAGGCGCGTGGCGGCCCCGCCGGTGGCAGGCATCACGAAGACGTCGTAGTTGCCGTAGCGGTCAGAGGCGAAGGCCAGTTGTTTGCCGTCGGGCGACCAGACGGGCCGGAATTCGTGGGCTTCGTGCAGCGTGATGGGCACGGCCGTGCCACCCGCCGCCGGCACACGGTAGAGGTCGCCCTGGTAGCTGAAGACGATCGTCTGCCCGTCGGGCGAAAGGGCCGGATAGCGCATCCAGAGCGGCCCGTCGGCCAGGGGCGCGGCGAGCAAGGGGCAAGCCCAGAAACTGAGAAGGAGGGGGAGGAGTCGATGCATGAGGATGGAAGATCTCGGTGAAAAGCACGGTGAAGTACGCCGCGAAATTTAACCCGCGCCGGGGGGATTGGTACGCTCGGAAGCAGAATTGAAGCGTAAGGTAGAGGATGGAGGCCGGCGGGCACTAGCGGACGGAGGTCGGAAGACCGAAGATGGAAGTCAGAGGTCGGAGGCCGGTCATCGGAGGCCGGAAGTTAGGCAACCGTCTGCCGCACGACGCCCCCGTTCGCTGGGGGTGAGCATCTTTGTCGCATGAAGTATCTGCTGCCTGTCCTGTCTCTCTTGCTGCCGGCTGCCTGCGGTGGCCCCACGACCGACGCTCCGGCCGCTCTCGAAGCGCCGCGTGCGGGCACCTGGCGCGCCACCCTGCAACTGCCCCGCGCCGAGCTGCCCTTTCTGCTGGACGTTGAGGCCCGCCCCGACAGCACGCCGCTGCTCACCATCCGCAACGGGGCCGAGCGGCTGCCTCTGGAGCGCGCCGAGCGCCGGGGCGACTCGCTGGTGATTCCGATGCACATCTTCGACGCGCGCATCGTGGCCCACGTGGCCGCCGAACGGATGACGGGCT
>JBARYS010000542.1:0-1698 GCA_049648155.1 Catalinimonas sp.
GTCACGACGCGGCGGCGCGTCCTCTATAAACGGCGGTGTGAGCTAGTTAAGAGCGTGGTTGGATCTTGCTTTTATAGCGAACGCCGCCAGATTCCATTTTGAACGAGTCGAGAGGAGTGAGCGTAGCCCAAGCTACGTGATCGAAGCGCGAGGAAGTGCAGCATGAAATTGGGCAAGCACAGCCTGAAGGGTAAAGTCCAAACACGCCCTAACGGCGGGCCCCAACCGGACGGCCCTTTTTCTCCATTTTGTTCATCTGCTTGATCATCTTCCGCATCTCACCGAACTGCTTCATGAGGTTGTTGACGTCGGTGGGCGTGGCGCCGCTGCCCGCCGCGATGCGCTTCCGGCGGCTGCCGTTAATCAGGTCGGGGTCGGCGCGCTCCTGCGGGGTCATGGAGCGGATCATCGCCTCGATGGGCTTAAAGGCGTCGTCGTCGATGTCCAGGTCCTTTACCATCTTGCCCACGCCGGGAATCATGCCCACCAGGTCTTTGATGGAGCCCATGCGCTTCACCTGCTCGATCTGCGAGAGGAAGTCCTCGAAGTCGAACTTGTTCTGGCGCATCTTGGCCGAGATGCGGCGCGCCTCGTCTTCGTCGAAGCTCTGCTGCGCCCGCTCCACGAGCGAGATCACGTCACCCATGCCTAGGATGCGCTGCGCCATGCGGTCGGGGTGGAACACGTCGAGTGCGTCGAGCTTCTCGCCGGTACCGATGAACTTGATGGGCTTGTCGACCTCGGCGCGGATCGAGAGGGCCGCCCCGCCGCGCGAGTCACCGTCGAGCTTGGTCAGCACCACGCCGTCGTAGTTGAGGCGCTCGTTGAAGGTCCGGGCGGTGTTGACGGCGTCCTGGCCGGTCATCGCGTCCACCACGAAGAGGGTCTCCGAGGGTTGGAGCGTCTGTTTGATGTCGGCGATCTCCTGCATCATCTGCTCGTCGATGGCCAGGCGTCCGGCGGTGTCGACGATCAGCACCTTTTTGCGCTGCTGCCGCGCCTGCGCCAGGGCGTTCTGAGCAATCTGTACGGCGTCGCGGTTCTCGGGCTCGGCGTACACCTCGACGCCCACCTGCCCGCCGAGCACCTTCAGTTGTTCGATGGCCGCCGGGCGGTAGATGTCACACGCGGCCAGCATCACGCTCTTGCCCTGCTTCTTGAGCATGTTTGACAGCTTGCCCGTGAAGGTGGTCTTTCCCGACCCTTGCAGGCCCGCCACCAGGATCACGGCGGGGTCACCCTCCAGCACCATGTCGGCCTTAGTGCCGCCCATCAACGCGGCCAGTTCGTCGGCCACGATCTTGACCATGAGCTGCCCCGGCTTGACGGCGATAAGCACCTCCTGGCCGAGGGCCTCGTCCTTGATCTTGTCGGTCACCGTCTTGGCAACCTTGTAGTTTACGTCGGCGTCGACCAGCGCCCGGCGGATCTCTTTGACCGTTTTGGCGACGTTGATTTCGGTGATACGCCCCTCGCCCTTGAGGTTGCGGATGGCGCTGTCGAGTTTATTACTGAGGTTATCGAACATGTTCGGAGGCAGAAAGAGGCCCTGCGCGTGTGCTCAGGGGGTGACAAAAGACGCCCGCCCGTGCTCCTGCCGGATTTGTCGGAGGGGCGGCCGGTACTCGGAAAGTGCCTCAAAATTACGCAAAACGCTACGCCGCTGCCGGTTCTCTTACGTCGCGCGCACACGTGGGG
>JBARYS010000543.1:0-2056 GCA_049648155.1 Catalinimonas sp.
CGGCAGGGCCGTCTTGCCCGCCAGTAGCGCCTTCATGCTCAACATCAGGCGCGAGAACTCCCCACCCGAGGCCACGCTCTTCAGCGGCTGCGGCGGCACGCCCTTGTTGGCCGAGAAGAGAAACGAAATCAGGTCCGCACCCGAGGGGAGGTAGTTGGTCGGCTCCAGCGTCACCTTGAGCGTGCCGTTGGGCATTCCCAGCCCCCGCAACATCTGCCGCACGTCGTCCTCGATCTGCGCCGTCACCGCCCGCCGGGAGGCACTCAGCGCGTCGGCGGCGGTCCGGAGCTGCTTCGACAGTTGCTCGGTTTCGCGGCGCGCGGCGGCAATCTGCTCGTCGTACTGGTGGATGTCGTGCAGGTCACTCTCCAGCCCTTCGGCGATGGTAATCAGCGCGTCTTCACTGTCCACGCCGTGCTTCTTTTGCAGGGCGAACAGCGTGTCGAGGCGCTCTTGCAGTAGTTGCGTCTTGTTGGGGTCCACCTCCACGAGCGACTCTATGCCCTCGATTTCGGCGGCAACGTCGCGCAGCTCGATCAGGCAGCTCTGCAAGCGCTCGCGGTACTGCGCGTAGGCCTGCGCGTAGCCCACCACCTTGTCGAGCGACTGCACCGCGCCCTGGATGAGCTGCTCGGCGGCGGGGTCGGTGCGCGTCAGGTAATCGAGTGTCAGGTTCAGGCGCGACTTGATCTCCTCGGCGTGCTCGAGCACCTCCAGCTCCTCTTCGATGCGCACCTGCTCGCCGCGCTCCAGGTGGGCGGCGTTGAGCTCTTCGAGCTGAAACGTCTTGAAGTCCAGCTCCTGACGGGCCTGGGCGGCCGCTTTTTTCAGCCGTTCGAGCGCCTCGTGGGCGCGGTGGTGGCGGCGGTAGAGATCGTGGTAAGTGTGGCGCAGCGCGTCGTTAACCGCAAACGTGTCGACCACCTGCGTCTGAAACCGGTTCGAGGCCAGCATCAGGTTGTCGTGCTGCGAGTGGATGTCCATCAGGTAAGCGCCCAGTGCCCGCACCACGGTCAGCGTGGCGGGGCTGTCGTTGATGAACGCGCGCGACTTGCCGCTGGGCGTGATCTCGCGCCGCACCATGCAAGTGGGCTCGTAGTCAAGGTCGTGTTGCTCGAAGAAGGGGGCCAGTTCGTAGGCCGTCACGTCGAACGTCCCCTCCACGATGCACTTCTTTTTTTGATCGAAAAGCGCCTTCGGGTCCGCGCGGTTGCCCATCAGCAGGCCGATGGCCCCCAGCATGATCGACTTGCCCGCGCCGGTCTCGCCCGTGATGATGTTGAGTGCCCGGTCCGGCGTCAGGTCCAGGTGGTCGATCAGCGCGTAATTCTGAATAAACAGGTGTTTGAGCATAGCGACAAGCGGCGAGCCGCAAAGGTACGGCGAGTGGGGGGAGTGTGGTTCGTACGCAGCCGCCCCAGCGCTGTTCGGCAAAAGGGTTGCTACGGCTCCCGAAGCAGGGCCTTCGCGTCGGGGTAGGCAGACCTTCCGACGTCCCGCCGCACGTCCGAGATAACCCGTCGCTATTGACATCGGTCATTACGCTGGACGCTAATTCCAGCCGTGCAGCAGCCCGCCCCGGGAAGCTACTTTTACGACGTGCGCAACTGGTGGTGGCTTTTGCTGTGGGGATGGGCGTCGGCGCTGTCGGCGCAGGATAGCCGCTGGGTGCGAGGCACGGCGCGCGAGACCCACTCCGGGCGGCCGCTGCCGTTCGTGATCGTCGCCGTGAACGGGGGCGAGCGCTTCGTGCTGAGCGACGACGCCGGACGGTTCGCCCTGCAAGCTAATATCGGCGACCGGCTACAGTTCCGGACACCCGCCCACCGGCCGGCACGGTGGCGACTGATGCCCGGCGACGACGACACGCTCGACGTGCGCCTGAACCGCACCGCCCTCGACGACGGCGTGGGGAAGACGCTTCCCGCCGCCCGCCGGGCCATCGACCGGGTGGTGGGGCAACGCGCCGCGCACGACCCGCTGCGGCGGCCGTTTTCGTTCGAGGCTTACACGCGGCTGCGGCTGACGACCAACGACGTGGCCGCCACCAAGCGAG
>JBARYS010000544.1:0-1529 GCA_049648155.1 Catalinimonas sp.
GTCTTAGACCGGCTGAAAACCCACCACTACGGGTAAGCCCACGTGCCGAACATCAATAAAAGCCCTGCCGACGGTACCGTCGGCAGGGCTTTTATTGAATGTGGAGAAGCCGACTAGCCCTGCGGGAAGAGCTCGGCGAGCTTGTCTTCGAGCGCCTGCCCGCGCAGATTTTTGGCGATGACCTTGCCCTCGGGGTCGATCAGGAAGCTGGCCGGGATGGCCTGCACGTTCCAGTTGGCCGCCGCCGCCGACTGCCAGCCCTTCAGGTCCGACACGTGCGGCCAGGTCAACTTGTCGTCGTCGATGGCCTTCAGCCAGCGGTCACGTTTCTGATCGAGCGAGACGCCCAGGATTTCGAACTCCTCGCCTTTGTACTGATTGTAGGCGCGCACCACGTTAGGGTTTTCCTGACGACAGGGCCCGCACCACGACGCCCAGAAGTCGACCAGCACGTACTTGCCGCGCAGGTCGGTGAGACTGACGGTCTCGCCGCCGGGCGTGGGCAGCGAAATCTCCGGGGCCTCTTCGCCCACGTTCACGTCCGCCTCGGCGCGGGCGACGATCTGGTCCGTCTCTTCGCGGAAGGTCTTGGCGTAGCGTGATTCCGGCTGTCGCTCCTCGAAGCGGGTCGTGAGCGAGTCTAGAAAAACGACGTCCTCGACGGGATCGCTGAGCGTCATCCGGCCGGGAAAGACCGGCGCGTAGAGCATGTCTTTGGCGTAATAAGCAGGCAAAGAGCCGTCGAACGAGCGGATCAGGTCGCGCATCCGTACCCCGGCGCGGTCGCGTACGGTCATCATTTCGCCACGCAGCTCTTCACGCTCGGCGTCGGTGGCGGCCTCGTCGAAGCGCGTCACGATGCCGCCCATCTCCGCTTCGACGTCGCTCACCAGGGCGTTGACGCGCCGCAGCTCGTCGCTGTACTCCGACCCGGTCACTTCGACCTCGCCGTCGGCACCGGCGGTCACTTGTAGCTCGTCGCCCGCGCTCAGCACCAGCATCGCGCGTTGTTGGTCGTACAGGTTGACGGCGTAGAAGCTGGGTTCTGTTACCTGCCCTTCGAAGGAGAAAGAGCCGTCCTCGGCCGCTTTCGTCGAGTCGACCGTGTTGGTTGTGCGCCCGTCGAGTTCGACGAGCTTGATCCAGCCGTCGGCCTGCGGTTCGGCCACGGTGCCGGTAATTTTGAAGGGTGTATCGGCCGCAACCGGCGCGTCGGTGTTCGCTTGCGATGAGCCGCAGCTGGCGCTCAGCAGTCCCGCCGACAGGGTCAGCGCGGAGAAAAGGATGGGTTTCATAAGGATTCGCGTTAAGTGCTCGAAATCGTCATTTCAACGCCTCGGTAAGCATTTCGTTCGTTAGTCGGGGGTCGGCTTGCCCTTTGGTCGCGCGCATGACTTCTCCCACAAACAGGCCGAGCAGCCCCTTTTTCCCCCGGCGGTAGGCGCGCACCTTGTCCGGGTGGCGCGCCAGCACCGCCTCCACGATCGGCCCGAGGGCATCGGCGCTCCGCTCCTGCCGCAGCCCCCGGG
>JBARYS010000545.1:0-13440 GCA_049648155.1 Catalinimonas sp.
GAGATGGAGATCACCATCCGCCAGGTGGTTCACACGGTCGTCCAGGTCCGGATGCGCTCCGACAACTCCCGCTGAATGGCCTGCGTGCGGTCGCGGGCGTACCAGCCGTGCACGCGCTCCGAGAACGCCGCGTAGTCACCGTCGCCCGACGCCTTGAACGCACGCAGCATCTCCAGCACCTCGGCGGGGCGGCCCCAGTCGCCCAACATCTGCGTGCCCCGGTCGCGGACGAAGGCCAGCTTCGGAATCGACCGCGCGCCGTTGGTCAGGAGCAGGTCCATCACGCCGGGGTGCTCGTCGCGCAGCAACAGGCGCAGGTGCAGGTGCGGGCTCGCCTCGGCCACCTTCTCCAGCACGGGCACGATCTGCGCCGCGTCGCCGCACCACCCTTCAGTAAGCACCAGAATCGTGTAGTCTTCCTTGAGGTCGGCCAGTGTGCCCCGCAGCTCTTCGGTGAGCTTCGTGGTGCGGTCCAGGCGGTTCATGCGCGACACGTTGAGCTTCGTGTAGTGCACGCGCGCCTCGGACTGCACCTCGCCGGTGGCCTTGCCGTCTGCCAGCAGTTTGTCGACGAGCGCACGGTAAGCTCCGTAGTCGAGGGCACCGTCGAGTAAGGTAGGGGTGATAACGTCGGTCATGGATAAGCAGGCAACGCCCGGTCGGGCGGGGTTGCGTTTATGGTTTCTAGGAGCGACAAAGTTTGCGGAAACGCGCCGTGTGCTCGGTGACAAACCTCACCGAACGTCGGGGAGACGACGCCCATCGGGGCATCACCCCAGCGCGGCAAACTGCCGCAGGAAGCGGACGTCGTTCTCGGAGAAGAGCCGCAGGTCGTTGATGTTGTACTTGATCATGGTGATGCGCTCCACGCCCATGCCCCAGGCGAAACCGGTGTAGCGCTCCGGGTCAATGCCGCAGTTTTCGAGCACCTGCGGGTCGACCATGCCCGCGCCGCCGATCTCGATCCAGCCCGTGCCCTTGCAGATGTTTTTCGCCCCGTTGCAAATCTGGCAGGTGCCCGGCCGGTTCAGGCCGCACGAGATGTCGATCTCGGCGCTCGGCTCGGTGAAGGGGAAGTAAGAGGGGCGGAAGCGTACCTCGGTGTCGGGGCCGAACAGCTCGCGGGCGAAGTAGTAGAGCGTCTGCTTCAAGTCGAGCATGCTCACGTTCTCGTCGATGTAGAGGCCCTCCACCTGGTGGAAGAAGCAGTGCGCCCGCGCCGAGATCGTCTCGTTGCGGTAGACGCGCCCCGGCATGATCATCCGGATGGGCGGCTCTTGCTGCTGCATCACCCGCACCTGCACCGACGAGGTGTGCGTACGCAGCGACAGGTCGCCGTCGGCACCGGGGTTGCGCTCCACGAAGAAGGTGTCCTGCATGTCGCGCGCCGGATGGTCGGGCGGGAAGTTGAGCGCCGAGAAGTTGTGCCAGTCGTCCTCGATCTCGGGGCCGTCGGCCACACTGAAGCCAATGCGGGCGAAGATCTCGACCATCCGGTCCCGGACGATGGCCAGCGGATGGCGTGCACCCAGCCCCCCCGGCACGGGCGGCAACGTCAGGTCGGTGGGCGCGTCCACCTCGCCGCCGCCGGACTCCAGTTCGGCCTTGCGCTCCTCCCACTTCCGTTGGGCCAGTTGCTTGAGCTCGTTGAGCTGCTGACCCACGGCGCGGCGCTCGTCGGTGGGCACGTCGCGCAGCCCCGCGAAGAGGTCGGCTACTTGTCCCTTACGCCCCACGAACCCGATGCGGAAGCGCTCCAACTCGTCGGCACTTTCGACCGAAAAATCCATGATTTCGCGACGCACCGCGTCGATTTTCTCCGTCATGGGTCAAAGATAGCACACCACCGGGGGCCGCCGGTCCGGGCGCGGCGTCGACCTTCGGGCACGGGCGGCGTATTTTTAGCCGGTAACTTCTAAGACGCTATGTATCAGACAATAACCTGGCTGCTGCTGTTGCTCGGTGGGTCGGTGGCCGCACAGAGCACCGGCACGGCCGACACCACGACCATGCTCCGGCGGGGGCGTAGCGTCGAAAAGAGCCGCCCGGCCCAAGAAGAGTCGGGCGTGCGGTACGCGAGCGACGTCGCCAGCCCCTTCAACCTGAAGCTGATGCCGGGGCTGTTCTGGAACACGCTCGGGCTGGAAGCCGAGGTGGCCGTGTCCGGTTCGTTTACCGTCGGCGTGGCCGGGTGGGGCAAGTGGGCACCGCTCGACGCCCGCCGCGAAAACCTGCTGCTGCTCGACCAGCCGTACCACGACCCCGGCTACCTGGTCGAGGTGCTCGGGCGCTACTACCCACTGCAGCCCGCTCCCTCGGGGTGGTACGTCCAGGCGAACGCCACCTGGGGCAACCTGCTCTACACCAACGCCGCCACGCGGCCTTTCACCTTCCTGACGCTGCGTGACCTGCCCAACGGCGGCGACCTCACGGCGCGGGTGGCCGCATCGGAACCCTACGCGTTCGGCGTGGGGTCGGGCTACCAGTTTCTGATTCCCGCCGCCCGTCTGATCGTGAACCTGACCGGCGGCGCACAAGTCGCCTTCGAGGGCGGCGACCGCTCCGGTGCCTACGTATTCTTCTACGCCCAGCCCTCGGTGGGCCTTTACTTTTAAATGATGCGCACGTTACGCTACCTTCTGCTGCTGCCGCTGCTGCTGGGGTGCAGTCCCGACGAGATCGACCCGGACCTGATCACGGGGGTCTGGACGGGCGGCGGCACCGAGTACACCTTCCAGACGAACGGCGACTACCAACTGCGCTACCCTTACCCCGGCTACGACCAGAGCGCACTGCCGGTCGACTCGATCTGGGGCGTCTACGTCGTCGACGAGGTGCGCCACAACGTGGAGCTGCGCCCCCTCGGCTACCGGCGGCCGGACGGCACGGTCGTCGTCGAGGCGCTGCCCCGCCAGGTTTGGAACGTGAGCTTCCCCGAGAGCAACACCCTCCGCTACGAAAGCCGCACGCAGATCGGCTTCCTGACGCGCCGCTGATCGTTCGCGGCATTATACGGCCGGACCTCCTGTGGAGCAGCACGGTGTGCTCAATCTTTTAGACTCGCCGGACCACCTTCTCGGCGTAAGTGTTCTCCTTCCCCGCAGGCGGGACGCACATTGAACCGTTTGCGCGATTGTGCTCCGTAGTTCCGGCAGAAGCAGGCCGATTTTGTCTTAGAGCTTGTCTAAAAAGTATCTTCCGTGCCTCATAGTTGTCTTTTCGCATCATACTTCATAATTTTCTCATCGATAGCGCCGCGCGGGCGGCCCCGTGCTGTCAACTTAAAAAATTACTGCGTCTGATGCAAAAATCTATATTTTGATTCACGAAATCTACTTCTTAGACAAGCTCTAAGACTTCATTGATCTTATCGGCATTTGTTTCCAAGTTCGCTCGCCTAAAGACTTCCAGATCTATCTTTTTCTGTTTCTCCTTCTCCGTAGGAGATGACGATCTCAGACGGAAGCAAGATCGATGACACTTCGTAGATGCGTACGTAGATCTGATCCGACTCCCGGATGGTCTGCGCCTCGGCGGCTCTGGACAACAGAAAGATCATACCAGATACAAAGAGTAGATTTTGCATGACTGTTTCTCTGTTTTCGAGTAAGCCGCGATCGCCCGGCGGGGTTTAGAAGTATGCCGATATGTCTTCTAACCCGGCTTGCGGGCCACATGTGTTTTAAGGGGAGCGCCGGGAAGAGTAGGTGAGCAGCATCCTGAACCGCTTCGTATCTGCAAGGCTTATTCGGCAAACCGTCAAACGGCTGCAAGCGGGCGAGGTGACCCCGTGCGGGCGGCCCCACTCGCTTGCAACCTGCCGAACAAGCCTATACTTAAGTTAAAAGATTGACGTCTTGTCGCAAATTTTAGAAAAGTTATCCGCAGAAGGCCGCAGATACCGGTTTCTTAATCTTGAGGTCTCATGAAACCACTATTGCCGATGCTAAGTCATCAACCTAAAGACGTCTAAACTTCCTACTCAATCACGCGGGGCACTCGGAAGTGGGTGCCGTCGTGGTCGGGGGCGTTGCGGAGCGTCTCGGGCCTCGGCAGGGGGGCGGCGGGCACGTCCTCGACCCAGGCGTCCAGCTCCTCCGAAGGGTGGATGAGCGGCTCTACGCCCTCCACGTCCACCTCCTTCAACTTTTCCACCCAGTCCAAAATGCGGCTCAGGTCGTGCTGCATGGCGACCTCGGCCTCGGGGTCGAAGTCGAGCCGCGCCAGGTGCGCCATCGTGCGTACGGTGTCAAGCGATACTTTCATGCTGCGGGTGTTTCACGAGTTGGGGATGGTGCCGCCGCCACTCCTCCCAGATCACGTCGTAGGTGCGTCGGCGCAGAGCGGGCAGGTCGTCCATCGTCAGGCCCCGGGTCTCGATGGGTGCGTGGACGACCACTAAACTAGGGTGTCGGTAAGGTAAGAAGGTGCCGTTGTCGGGCAGCACGCGCCAGTTGTGCGGAATCGTGACCGGCACCACCGGCACCTGTTTCTCGATGGCGATGCGGAACGGCCCGTCCTTGAACGGCATCAGTCGGGGTTGCGGCAGGTCACAGATGCCCCCTTCGGGAAAGATGATGAGGCTACTGCCCCGGTCGATGGCCGCGTACGAGGCCACCAAGCTGCGGTATCCGCTGATGCGGCTGCGGCGGTCCACGGCGATGTGCAGCTTTTTAAACATCCACCCGAACAGCGGTACCTTGGTGAGTGAGGCCTTGCCGACGTACGTCAGGTAGCCCGGCAGCGCGTAGCCCGTGGTCGGAATGTCTAGATAAGAGGTGTGATTGGCGCAGTAGACGTACGGCCCCCGGCCGGGTTTGAAGCGGTGGTCCACGCGAATGGGCAGCCCACTGCCGAAATAAAAGACGCGCGCCCAGATGCGGTTGAGCGTGCCCGTGTGGCGGTACCACGCCGGGCGCAGCAAGCAGAGCCAAAAGAGCGGGAAGAGGGCGAGGTAGGTTCCGCCGAACCACGTCAGACACCAGGCTCGGTACAACTTTCTCATCGGGGCCGAATAGAGGCACAATTCTACCCAAAAACTACCGGGCAAGAAATTGCGGCACCGTTGTACCGACACGACCGCTCGGGTCACGCTGCCGCGATATTTTCAGCGATGTAATCAAAAAAATACTTGGAGTGTATAATGTTATACACTATCTTCGTCGTGTAAGATTTCGGCAGAATCAAAGGAGAAAAGGAATTAGCGACGTTAGAGCGGGTAAATGTGTCTTGAATGGGAAACGGTTTCAACAAGGAACCCATCCCGCCCGAGAAATCGGTAACTATCACAACGATTCGACACGATGAGATACAAAACATTACTGCCGTTGTTTTTCTGGCTGGTCACCGCCGCCGCCGCCGCACAGGGCGGGCTGAAGGTGCGCCTGCAAGTGTGGCTCGAAGGTCCCTACCAAGCCGACACCATGCGGACCACGCTGCGAGCGTTGGACTTGCTGGCGGAGCACTACACCGCCGGGGGCACGCTCCCCTCGCCCACCGGCGAGCGGATGGCCGAGGGGGCAACCGTCCCCTCGGGGGCCGTCGACGTGATCAAGGTCGAGCTGCGCCGGGATCCGGACTTCGTCGAGCCGCTGGCCACCGCCTACGGCTGGTTGATGTCCGACGGCACGGTGCGGGACTTCCGGACCGGTTTGCTGCCCTACGTGCACTTCACGCCCGACGCACAGCCGGAGGGCAACTACCGCGTCGTGCTTAAGCACCGCAACCACCTCGCGGCCATGTCGTCGGGGGAGATCTTTCTGCGGACCACCGCCCCCGCTGCCGGAGCCTACGATCCCGCCGCCGGTGGCTGGGACTTCTCGCTGCTCGACAACCTCGCCGGTGGGAGTGCGAAGCGGCTCGTGGGGATGCGCTACGGGCTGATCGCCGGCGACGGTGCCCAGGACAGCCGCTTCGAAACGAACGCCCGCGATTTCGAGGCCGTCACGCTGGCCACGCGAGAGGGCGTGGGCTTTCTGACCCCGCGCTACGTGCCGGAAGACGTCAACCTCGACGGCGTGGTGAACGCCCACGACTACGAGATCACCTCGCGTGCCGCCGACTTCCTCTACTTCGTCGGCTTCGAGGCCGGACAACCTTAATCGCCGCTTCATCATGAAGAATTTGATCAAAGCCCTACTGCTCGTTTTGTGTGCCGCCGCCGTGCAGGCGCAGTCACGCTACGAAGCGTCGGTCGAGCAATACGTGAGCGCCGACACGCTCTACCTAAACTTCTACTTGCAAAGGGTGGCGGGCGGCGACATGGTGCTCGGCTCGGCGAACTTCGCCGTGGTGCTGCCCAACGCGCCCGTCGACTTTGCGGCCAAGGCCCTGACCACCGCCGGTCCCTGGGACAGCCAGGTGCTGAGCGACTCGTATCGCGCCACGACGGTGGGCGGCGCGGGCTTCGTGAACCTGTCGGTATTTCGCCGGACGGACGGCGGGGGCGCGGGCCAGGCTGTCACCACGACACGGCGGCGCGTGGGCCAAGTGGCGCTGCCCATCACCGACAGTTGCGGCGCGAGCGCGGTGGAGTGGTTGACCGGACCCATGTCGATCCGCGACTTCGAGGGGCGGGAGATGAAGGCGCAGTTCGACTTCATCGCACCCGACACGCTGCCCCTCAGCGCCCCGCCCGCCGCCCCCCTCGTGACGGCCGACGCGAGCGTGATCTGCGTGGGCAGCACGGCCCTGCTCACGGCCACCGGCGAGACTGACCAGTGGCAATGGTTCTACGAAGGTGCGCCCGTTGAGGGCGCGACGGGCGCGACCCTGCAAGCGGCGCTGCCGGGCAGCTATCACGCCGTCAACTACCGGTGCGACTACGCCACCCGGGGGGCGTCCGTAATCATCGACGTGGTGGAGCCGGCGGCCACGCCGACCATCGTGGTCAATCAAGACCGGCTCGTATCGTCGCCCGCCGAGAATTACCAGTGGTTTCTGGACGGCGACACGCTGCCGGGCGAGACCGGCCCCGACCTGATTCCCCCGGGCGAGGGTGACTACTCGGTCGCGACGACAAACTCGTGCGGCACTGCTTTCTCAAATCCGTTCACGTTTCAGGTCACCAGCACCGAGGCAACGACGGGGTTCTTTGCCTTCAACGTCTACCCCAACCCCTACGAGGGCGTAACGAACGTGCGCTACACGCTGCCCCAAGCCGGGCCGGTGCACATCGACGTGGTGAACGCGCTGGGGCAGCCCGTCGCGGTGCTGGCCGATGGTCGGCAGTCGGCAGGAGAACACCGGGTAACGTTCAGCGCGGTGGAGAACGGCCACGCCCCCGGCCTCTACATCATCCGACTGACCTATGAGGGCGTCACGACCACGTTCAAGGTGATCGAACAGTAAGGTAGGCGCTCGCGTCAGATCCGGGTGCTTTGGGTCGTCTCCGTACCCGTGACAGGTTGCGGAGAAAAAATGAACTCCACGGCCCCATAAGAAGCGAAGCGCTACGGCCGCCGCCGAGCGAAGAAAATGGTATTGTGCCGTGATGAGGGAGCGGCTTGCTGACGCATTCGCCCCGCAAGACGGATCAGGTTGGACTCCGTCCGGCCCGCGCGGTCCGATTGCTGTGAAGAAGAGACCCCCGGGTGCCGCCGCGCGCCCGGGGGTCTCTTTTCGTCCGGCGAGAAGTAAGGTTTGGTAGAAACGCGCTCATTCTGCCGTTCATCTCCACCCCGCCGTGCGGTTTTGGTTGCTGCACCCGGCGAATCAGCAGGGCAAAGTGTTCAGGCTGAGTACTTTACGGGCATTCGTGCCTGACCGGCCGGCGATTTTTCGCTTCTCTGCCTCTGTAAAGTCTCTGCCCAACACTTCACGTCAACCATAGCCTACCCCGCACCGGGGGCGGTACTCTTCTCTTATGTGGACACGCGCGCTGGTCTTTCTCTTTACCGCCGCACTCAGCTTCTGGCGGACCGGCGAGGTCGAGGCGCAGATCAACTACCGCCTGCAACTGGAGCCTTCGTTTAGTCCCGATGCCGATTCGATTTACGTTGATATCAACATCGCGCGGGTGGTGGGCAGCACGCCGTTTGCCCTCGGCACGTCGGACTTGGTGTTCAACCTCAATCCGGCCGGCTTCGACGTGAGCAATCCCTCGGCCGCGCTGCTGGCGGACGGCCCCTGGAGCGCCGCCGAAAACCCGGCCGACTACGAGGCGCTCACGCTCAGCTACAACAATGTCAACGACTTCTTCCGGCTCGGCGTCAACAGACGGCTCGGTTCGGCGACGGCGGGCGTGACGGTGCCCGACACGCTCACACGCATCGCCCGCGTGGGGCTGCGAATCACCAATTGCAACGCCAACAGCGGCCTGGTGTGGCGGAACTTGGGCGACATCACTACGTACGACGGCACCTCAATCCGGGCGAACGGCACTTTCCTCGACCCGCCGCCGCGCCGCCTCACGCCCGCCCTGACGCAGCCCATCGTCACCTTTGCGCGCACGTTCACCACCATCACGTTCAACTGGGCCCCGGTGCCCGGTGCCGACCGCTACGAGACGAGCATTGACCGGGGAGCTACCTTTCAGGACCGGGGCACCAACCTGCAGCAGACCATCGGGGGCCTGCAACCCGGCCAGGACACGACGCTGGTGGTGCGCGCCATCGGCACGTTCAACGCCTGCCAGGATACGTCGCAGGTGTTTGCCTTGGGCATCACCGACGCCTGCCCGACCGTTTTCTACAACCTCACGCCCGACACCACGCTCTGCGCGCCGGGGACAATAGACCTGGCGATCGGCGATTTCCAGCCCACCGGCAGCTACGAAGTGGCCTGGAACGGCGGCCCGTTCACGACCGACTACGCGCGTACGCTGAACGTGACCGCCGACACGCTGGTGCGGCTGCTGATCCGAAACACCGACCCCAACCTGGTCTCATGCGTCTACGAAGACAGCGTGCGCGTGCGCATCAACCCGCTGACGGCGGGGTGGCGCATCGACGGCGACCGGAGCACGTTCTGCGTGGCCGACCTACCCATCCAACTGGTGCCGGAGTTCCCGGGCGGGGTTTTTACTGGGCCCGGCGTTGTCTACGACGGCGTGCGCGACGTGTACTTCTTCCGCCCCTCGGCGGCGGGAGCGGGCAACCAAAGCATCACCTACGAGCTCTGTAGCCGTAGTGTGACCAAGACGCTGGCCGTGCTCGGCGCGCCCTGCGTGACGACGGTCACCGCGACGGTGGAGGGCGTCGGGCAATCCGGTCTGCTCAACATTCCGCAGGGCATCTTCACCTCTTGCGAGGGTATTCTCTACGTGGCCGATTCGGAGAACGACGTGATCCGCCGCATCGATACGCTAGGGAACGTGGACATCATCGCCGGGCAGGTCGACGTCGATTCCAACAACATCGGTGCGGTGCCGGCGGCGGCCTCTTTTCTCGACTTTCCCATCGGCGTGGTGGCGCTGACCAACGGCGACGTCTACCTCACCGACTCGGAGAACCACGTGCTGAAGCGCGTGCGCGAAGGCGTGGTCACCACCGTGGCCGGCAACCCGTTGCTCGACCCGCCCGGCGATGAAAACGTGCCCCTGCCCGGCGAGCCGCCTGTCCCGGGGCTGTCGGCACGCTTCGACAACCCGTCTAGCCTAACAGTCGACCCCACGGAGCGGTACCTCTACATTGTGGACCGGAACAACAAACTGATCAAGCGCTACGAGATCGCCACCGAAGAGGTCGTGGCGTTCGCGGGCAACACCTCGTCGATCGCCACCGACGGCCCCGCCCTCACGTCGGGTATCGGCGAGGTGGCCGGCATCGTCGCCACCGAGGACAACCTCTTCTTCACCGAGCAGTCGAACCGCCTGGTGCGGCGCGTGCGCATCCGCTCGAACCAACCGAATCAGCTCAACCAGAACGAGATCTCGACCATCACCGCGCGGAGCCCGGCGGGTTACCTGGACGGCCCCCCCTCACAACACCGGCTGCGTGAGCCGTTCGGTATCAGCGTCGACGGCGAGAGCAAGATCTACTTCTCGGACTTCTTCAACCACAGCATCCGCGTCACCGACACGCTGGGCAACGTGGAGACGCTGGCGGGCAGCCCGCCGCCCTTGCAAGCCCCCGGGTTCGTCGACGGGCTGCCCGACGTGGCGCGCTTCGAGTTCCCAACAGCCCTCTCGCTCTTCGTGGGGGGCTACATCGACGTGGCCGACAGCGAGAACGGCGTGGTGCGGCGGGTGGCGCTGAGCGACTTCCGGCCCAACTTTTTCGCCGAATTGAACGACGACTTCATCTACTGCCTCGGCGAGCCCGCCGATACGCTCACCACTGGCTTTACGGGCGGGGTGTTCAGCGGCAGCCCGCGCGTGCTGCAACAGGTGGGCGACATCTACCTCTTCAATCCCGACACGCTGGGCACGTTCGAGCTCTTCTATACCTACCGGGTGGGGGCGTGCGAGGAGACCGTCGCGCAACTGGTGACGGTAGTGCCCAGCCCGACGATCAACCTGGCCGACACCGCGCTCCTCTGCGGGGTGGGCAGCGAGGTGGTACTGGTGGCCGGTCCCGATACGCTCTCCTACGAGTGGAGCGGCCCGGACGGCGTTGCGGGTACGGACTCCTTCCTGGTGGTGACTGAGCCAGGCCTCTACCAAGTGACGGCGACCAACGCGGGTGGCTGCGACGTGACGGCGAGCGTAGAGGTTGTTCGGGTCGACACCGTGCCGGTGAGCATCTCGGTGCCGGACGGCTCCTTCTGTGTCGGTGAAACGGTGACGCTCACGGCCGAACCCGCTGGACTCGACTATCTCTGGAGCACGGGCGCGACGACGCGGTCGATCTCTATCACCGCAAGCGGCACCTACACCGTGACCGTCACCGACAGCAACGGGTGTACTTCGACGGCTGCCGTCGACTACAACTTCTCTGATCTCGACGTGACCCTAACGGCCGACGGCGGCATCTGCGACGGTGCTCCGGCCCAACTCTCGGCCAATCCCAGGGGGCTGGCGGGCTACACTTATTACTGGCTGCTGAACGGCGTGCTGGTGGGCGGCCCGACTCCAAATCCCGACACGCTCGTCTCGACCGTCGGCGCGTACCGGGTCATCTTCGTCGACACGACGGGTTGTATCGATACCTCGGCCGTGGTCGACGTGCAGATCGGCGTGCTGCCGGTGGTGACCATCGACCCACTCGCGGCGCTGCCTCCGGTCTGCGAGGGGGCGGCGCTGACACTCACACTCTCGTCGCCCACGGCGGGCCTGCTGTTCCAGTGGTTCCGCAACGGGCAGTTCCTCGTCGGCGCAACGGCCCCCACGCTGGTGGTCACCGAGGCCGGCGTCTACACGGTGGTCGCCACCGATGGTTCCAACTGCTCGGCCTCGGACACGGTCGACGTCACGTCGCGCTTCATCACGTTGCCGGCCTTTACCCTCACGGCGAGCGACACCCTCCTCTGCGACAACAGTTCCGTCACCCTTACCCTGGCCAGTCCGGCGCTACCCGGGCAAGCGGGCGACTACACCTTCACGTGGCTGCAAGACGGCACGGCGCGCCCGGACCTTTCGGGCACGACCGTCACCGTGACAACGGGCGGCACCTACTCGGTAGCGATCGCCGGCCTGGTGAACGGCTGTGAGGATACGACGTCCGTCGTGGTAATCGGCGATCCGCTGCCCGCCCCCACGGCGGCGCTGACGGCAAGCGCCACGTCGTTCTGCTCCGGCGAGAGCACGGTGTTGTCCGCTTCGGGCGGCGGGAGCTACGAGTGGCTGCTCGGGGGCACCTCGCTGACGGGCGGCCCCGGCCCGAACGCCGACACCACGGTCACGGCCCCGGGCCTGTACCAGGTGATCGTCTACAACGCGGCGGGCTGTACCGACACGGCCGAAGTGCTGATCGAGCAACTGCCGCAGCCGACCGTGACGCTCGAAAGCTTGTCGGGTGGCGTGCTGTGCAGCAGCGACTCGGTGCGCCTCCGCGCGCGGGGCAGTGCCGACGTGGTGAACTACCAGTACTTCCGGGGCAGCATTCCGTTGACCGGCCTGACCGGCGACACGCTGCCGGCGTTTCTGGAGGGTGCGGGTGTCTACCGCGTAGTGGCCTTCAACGCCGCCGGCTGCACCGATACGGCGGAGGTGACCATCACGGCACGACCCCAGCCGACGGCCCTGCTTAACCCGGTGGGAACGACCACCCTCTGCGAGAACGACGTGCTCGCGCTGTCGGCGGCGGCCAGCTTCGGCGACGGGGGGCTGCTGATCGTCGGTTACCAGTGGGTACTGAACGGCACGGTGCTCAATCAGGTGCCCAGTATCGATCCCGACACCGTGGTGGGTGGCAACGGCACCTTGCAGGAGCAGCGGTACCGCGTCATCGTGACCGACGAGAACGGCTGCCAGGATACGTCGGCCGTGCTCAACATCCGCTTTGAAGAGACGCCCCGCGCCGCCGTCGCGCCGCCCATGGCCGCCCTCTGCCTCGTCAATGACATTACGCTCACGGCTACCGACAGCTCCGGTACCGGCACCGACTACCAGTGGCTACAGAGCGGAGCACCTGTTGCCGGTGCGACCGGGCAAGTTCTTGTAGTCGGTGTCGCAGGCAGTTACCAGGTGGCCATTACGAACGCAGCCGGATGCACAGACACCTCCGATGTCGTCGTCGTGACGCTGACCGATCCGTCATTGACGGCCGACCTGACCGCCGCCGGTACGCTCGCCTTCTGCGCGGGCGACAGCCTGCTGCTCGACGCTTCGTCCAGCCAGAACGCCACCAGCTTTGAATTTCTACGCAACGGCACGTCCATCGCCGGGCCCTCGGGCGCTTCCGAGCTGTTCGTCGCCGAGGCGGGTGCTTACCAGGTCGTCGTCCGTAACGCCGCCGGGTGTGCCGACACGTCGGCCATCGTCGACGTTGACCAAGCCGTCGTTCCTCAGATCAGCATTCAGCCCAACGGTACGCAAGCGCTCTGCCCCGGCGCGGAGATCGACGTGACCGTCAGCCTCACGAACGGGGCGGCGGCACAGTACTACGACTGGTTCCGCGACGGGATCTTCGTGAGCCGACATGCCCCGGGAGCTCTAGACACCACCCTCTCTACTGCGGGCAGCTACCTGGCGGTGGTGATCGACACGAACGGATGTAGCGACACGTCCGAAACGCTCGTCCTGACTGACGCCCCTGCACCGACGGCGGGCATCGGCGGGGGCGGCTCGATCTGCCCCGGCGACACGGCCACACTTACAGCCACCGGCGGCACTGCGTATCAGTGGCTCCTGAACGGTACCGCGCTGCCGGGCGCGATCTCTTCGACCCTCCCGGCCACACAGGCGGGCGACTACCGCGTGGTGGCCCTCAACGCGGCGGGCTGTACGGACACCTCGGGCGTGGTGAGCGTGACGCTGCTGCCCCAGCCCACGGCGGCACTCGCCCTCTCGCCGGCACACGGCGAGTGCGACGGCGACACGGTGCTGCTCGACGCCTCGGC
>JBARYS010000546.1:0-3588 GCA_049648155.1 Catalinimonas sp.
GGCCACCGCCCGGCAGCCTGAGATGCGCTTCGTGGTCTCTAACACCACCGAGGCGGGCATTGCCACCAGCCCCGACGACCGTCCCGACGACCGCCCACCCGCGACCTTTCCGGCGAAGGTGGCCGTCTGGCTCCACACGCGCCGGGAGGCGCTGGGCGACGGGGGCGGGGTGGTCTTCATGCCGTGCGAGCTGATCAACCACAACGGCGACAAGCTGCGCGAGGCGGTGCTTTATTACGCCGACCTCTGGGGGTGGGACACCGCCTTCGCTCACTGGGTGGATAAGCAGTGTGTGTTCTGCAATACGCTGGTCGACCGCATCGTGCCGGGCTACCCGCGCGACCGCATCAAGGAGATTCACGAGGAGCTGGGCTACGAAGACCAACTGGTCGTGGAGGGCGAGGTGTTCCACCTCTGGGTGATCGAGGGGCCGAAATCCGTGCGCGCGGCCTTCCCCGCCGACCGCGCCGGGCTGAACGTCAAGTTCGTCGAGAACATGCAACCCTACCGCACGCGAAAGGTGCGCATCCTGAACGGGGCGCACACCACGATGGTGCCGGTGGGCTACCTCTACGGCCTGCGCACGGTGCAGGAGACCGTCGAGCACGACGTGGTGGGCGAGTTCGTGCGCCGCGCCGTGCACGATGAGATCATTCCTACGCTCGACCTGCCGGCCGACGAGCTGCGGCAGTTCGCCGCCGACGTCACGGAGCGCTTCCGCAACCCGTACGTGCGCCACGAGCTGATCAGCATCGCCCTGAATTCGACGGCCAAGTTCGAGACACGCGTGCTGCCCTCGCTGGTGATCTTCTTGGAGCAGACGGGCCGGGTGCCCGCGCGGCTGGCCTTCGCGCTGGCGGCGCTGATCCGCTTCTACAAGGGTGACCACGACGGCCAGACCATCGAACTGAAGGACGACGCCGACGTGCTCACCTTCTTCGAGGAGCGCTGGGGAGGCACCGACGGCTCGGACGAGTCGCTACGGCAGTTGGTGCACGACGTGCTGGGCTGGGAGCGAATCTGGAAGCGCGACCTGAATGAACTGCCTGACCTCACCGACACCGTGGCCGGACATCTGCAAACCATCGAGCGGGTGGGGATGCAGCAGGCAATGGCGCGGCTGCGCTAGCAGGCTCCGTTTTGAGCCCGCTTGTGTGCAAAAAGATCCGTTCGCTTGCGGGCCGTCTGGCGGTCCGCCCAAGTCTAAAAGAAAAAGCACCCATCCGGGTCGAACCGAATGGGTGCTTTCCGTAGTGGGCCCTGTAGGATTCGAACCTACGACCCCCTGCTTGTAAGGCAGGTGCTCTGAACCAACTGAGCTAAGAGCCCTAATGACCAGCGTAGCCGGTCAGGCGGCTGCAAATATACGCGCCTCAGGTGGGTGTGCCAACTACTCGCCGGCGATCACCTGCTCCATGCCGGGCGTCTGGTAGGTCATCAGGTTGCCCTCCGCGTCGTCGTAGACCAGCAACACCTCCAGCTCCGGCAGTTGCCGCGCCAGGGCGATGGCGCTGTCGGTACCCAGCACCATGAAGGCGGTGGCGTAGGCGTCGGCCGTCATGCAGTCGTCGGCCAGCACCGAGGCGCTCAGCAGCGTGTGTTGCACCGGAAAGCCCGTCTTCGGGTCGATGGTGTGGGCGTAGCGGCGGCCGTCCACTTCGTAATAATTCTCGTAGTTGCCCGACGTGGCCAGGGCGCGGTTGGCGAGGCTGATCTTCAGCACCCCCGCCGGGCCGCCGGGCTGGTCGCGGTACTTCGGGTTGCGAATACCGATGGTCCAGGGCACGTCGGCGGGGCTTTCGCCACGGCAGCGCACCTCGCCGCCAATCTCGACCATGTAGTCCTGAATGCCCGAGCCTTCGAGAAACTCGCCCACCACGTCGACGCCGTAGCCTTTGGCGATGGCGCTGAAGTCGAGGCGCATCCCGTCGTGCGGTTTGGTGATCTGTTGCGCGTCGTAGCGCAGTCGGTCGAAACCTACCAGCGCACGCAGCGAGTCTACCTGCGCGGTGTCGAGGCGTTGGCGGCGCTCCGGTCCGAAGCCCCAGGCGTTCACCAGCGGCCCCACGGTCGGGTCGAAGGCCCCGTTGGTGCGGCGGAACACCTCGGTGCTCTTCTCCAGCACCGGGAAGAAGTAGGCCGACTGAAACCGGATCTGGTTGTCGCGGTTCAGCCGCGAAATTTCCGAGTCCGGCTCGTAGGTCGACAGCGAGGCGTTGAAGGCGACCAGCAGCGAGTCGACCTGCGGCTTCAGGCTGCGACGCTCGTCGTCTTCGTAACGGATCAGGTACGTGGTGCCCATCGTCCGGCCCTGAAAGGCCACGTACTTGGCGTTGGTCCACTGCTGATACTTGTAGCCGACGATGGAGAGGACGATCAGGACGGCCGCCCAGATCGAGTTTTTGACGCGGTTCGACATGCGGAGAAAAAGGCGTAAAATACGTTCTGGGAACCTTCAAGGCAGAATTATAATTCGCGACCGCGCGTTCAAGAGCAGACCAAAACAAACCAAGATTTTATGCGGGAAGATTACCTGAGCGGCGACGCCGAATCGCTCACCCCGACCGACCGCGAGGTGGAGCGCGCCCTGCGGCCCCTCAGCTTCGAAGACTTCACCGGCCAGCACAAGGTGGTCGAGAACCTGCGCATTTTCGTGGCCGCCGCCGCCGGGCGCGGCGAGGCCCTCGACCACGTGCTGCTGCACGGCCCACCGGGGTTAGGGAAAACCACCCTCTCGCACATCATTGCCAACGAGCTTAAGACCGGCCTCAAGATGACCTCCGGGCCGGTGTTGGACAAGCCCAGCGACTTGGCCGGGCTGCTGACGAACCTGGAGACGCACGACGTGCTGTTTATCGACGAGATTCACCGCCTCAACCCGGTGGTGGAAGAGTACCTCTACTCGGCGATGGAGGACTACAAGATCGACATCATGCTCGACGCCGGGCCCAACGCCCGCACCGTGCAGATCGGCCTGAACCCCTTTACACTCATCGGAGCCACCACGCGCGCCGGCCTGCTCACCGCCCCGCTGCGGGCGCGCTTCGGCATCAACGCCCGACTGGAGTACTACGACGCCAAGCTGCTCTCGGGCATCGTCGAGCGCTCGGCGGCCATCCTGAACACGCCCATTGGGCCGGAGGCCGCCTACGAAATTGCCCGCCGCAGCCGGGGCACGCCGCGCATCGCCAACAACCTGCTGCGCCGCACGCGCGACTTTGCCCAGATCAAGGGCGACGGGGTGGTCACGGTCGCCATCGCGCAGATGGCCCTCGACGCGCTCGACGTCGACCAGAACGGCCTCGACGACATGGACAACCGCATCCTGAACACGATCATCACCAAGTTCAATGGTGGCCCGGTGGGCATCAGCACCGTGGCGACCGCCTGCGGCGAGGAGGGCGAAACCATCGAAGAGGTCTACGAGCCGTTCTTGATTCAGGAGGGGTACATTAAGCGCACCTCACGCGGCCGCGAGGCCACCGAGCTGGCCTACCGGCACCTGGGCATCGTGCCGCCCACGCGCAACGGCGAGCTGTTTAGATAAGGCTCCGCAACACGAAGGCCCGTAGAACACGTCTACGGGCC
>JBARYS010000547.1:0-4757 GCA_049648155.1 Catalinimonas sp.
GGCATCATCAACACCGACCACGTGCTGTTCGTGGCCGCCGGGGCGTTTCACGTCTCCAAGCCTTCCGACATGATTCCTGAGTTGCAAGGGCGCTTCCCGATCCGCGTCGAGTTGGAGAACCTTACGCAGGAGGACTTCTACCAGATTCTGAAGACCCCCCGCAACGCCCTCACGAAGCAGTACGAGGCGCTGCTGCGCACCGAGGAGGTCGAACTTACCTTTCAAGACGAGGCGCTGCGCCGCCTGGCCGAGATCGCCTTCGAGATCAACACGAACGTGGAGAACATCGGCGCGCGGCGGCTGCACACGGTCATGAGCCACCTGCTGAACGAAATCCTGTTCGACGTGCCCGACACCATCGGCCCGAACGCCCGCGTGGTCATCACCGCCGACCTCGTCGACGAGAAGCTGCGCGACCTGGCGCAGAACCGCGACCTGAGTCAGTACATCTTGTAGCGTACCGTACGCTCAGTCAAAACGCTGCGAAGGCTCCGAGAACTACATCTCGGAGCCTTCGCAGCGTTTTATAGCCGTGGGCCGAACGCACCCACGACTCAGCGAGTCGCCAAGAGTAGCACAAGTATAGCGGTGCTGAACTGCATCACAAATCCTGTCCCCCACGCCGTCCACGTCGCCCGCTGCTTCTTGCGGTGCGCCTCGTGCTGATAGCCCATCCGGTAGTTGGGGTCGTCGAGCAGTGTGTAGTCTTCGGCAACGAAGGTGGCGGGCTTGGGCGGAGTTGTGGCCACGACGGTCGCCAGAATCGGGCTGAACGGGAGGGGCGCGAAGTAAGAGTAAAGGAAGATGCCCAGCGCCTTGGGTTTGTACGAATAGTACTGATGTGCGTCGTACACGCCCCGCTGGTACGCCTCGGTCAGGTTCAGTTGGTACGGACGGCGACGCAGCGTGGGGGGACGCTGCTGGAAAGGGTCTTCGATCGGGTTATCCGGCAGCTCCTGAACAACACCCTCCTCGTCGCGAACGCCCATGATTTTGTGCAGAGGGTAGTGCAGGTAAACGTTGCCGACTTCAGACGTGTGGAAGAAGCGTACGCCCTTGCTGCTGAGACTCAACAGTTGGCCGCTCAGCGCCCGCCCCGAACGCAGCGTGAGCAAAGCCGGCCGGCCGAGCGTGTCGCCCAACAGAGCGGTCATGCTCGGCGCGTATCTACTGCCCGTCCGCATGTCGATCACTTGGCCCACGTTGCTCAGCGGCATCTGATAGAGGGTCGCACCGGTGGTGTTTTCGGCATCACGTCTGTATTTGACCTTGTCTTGACTGAATTCAACTATGTACACCGGCACGCGGCTGCCGCTTTTCAGGATCAGCGTGTCGGGCATGCGCACGCCGGGGGCTTGTGCTGCGGCCGCGAGGGAGAGCAGCGTACCAATTAAGAGCACAAAAGATCTCATGACGGAAAATGTTGGTTGAAAGATGGAAAGTCGCGCAATAATAACTTAAAGTGTGATGTCTCTTCCAAGAACTGGACAGCAATCACGTACCCATCTGCTTACTTTCAGATCGAAAGATCTAGGTCGTGTTGACTTATAGCCTGCTGATGCTTTCGGCGTTTTTTGCCCGTATGCTGCGCCGCTTTCGTTGGCCGATGTGCTACCTAGGCGGCCCCGCGATCGCCCGCCTCAAGCGACTTGACTACGGGTAAGAAGACGCGCGAAATCACGAAATCATTCTATACATCACGCGACCTAACCAGGTCTACGAGCTTGAAACCAGGTACGCACCATATGCTATCTGATTCGAGAACACTACAAAGGCTACGAACGCGTCGCCGTCGAGCATTTACAAGGTTTTGATTGCAAGTATTTACGAATCATTTAATGACACCATATTTAACGATCTACTTTGAGAAGTGAGGCGTCGTAAAAAATATTGTAAAGTAATAAGCCTAATGGTTTCGACAAAAGGCGCACCCGTTATATTATTTACTTCCGCGACACCGCTACAAGACGCCGTTTTCCACATTCGCTTGTAACGTCCCTAAAGCGAGCCCTGCAGGTTTGGTACAGATCGTATTAGTTCGAGCCTTCAAAACAAAACCGCGCCGTCGACTCCACACAGGAAATCGACGGCGCGGTTCGATTGTACGGGGCGCAAACGAGGCTACCGACCGTCCGGCACGGGCGCTTCCGCGACGGCCACGGAGGAAACGGCCGCCACCGCTTCTTCGTCGGGAGCGACGAAAGCCACCGGTTCTGCTTCCGGCGTAGCCACCGCCGAAAGCGGCGCCACCTCGGCCTCGGGAGCCGTTGGGGCCGGGGCGTGCAGCGAGGTCGGGTCGGGAGGTGTGTCGTCGATGTCGGTCGTGAGGACCAGCGAGGGGGCAATCACCAGCGCCACCACCGAGATCAGCTTCAGCAGGATGTTCAGCGACGGCCCGGAAGTGTCCTTGAACGGGTCGCCGACGGTGTCGCCCACCACGGCGGCCTTGTGCGCGTCCGACCCTTTGTAGTGCATCTCGCCGTTGATCTCCACGCCCTCTTCGAAGCTCTTCTTGGCGTTGTCCCACGCGCCGCCGGCGTTCGACTGGAAGATGGCCATCAGCACGCCCGCCACGGTCACGCCCGCCAGCAGGCCGCCCAGCATCTCGGCCCCGCCGATGAAGCCCACCGCCACCGGCGCGGCGATGGCCAGCAGGCCCGGCAGGATCATCTCGCGGATCGAGGCCTGCGTCGAAATCTCCACGCACTTGTCGTACTCGGCCTTGCCGTCGGCGGCGTCGAAGATCTTGCGGTCCTCGGGCGTGGCCCGCTCCAGGTCGGCGTCGTACTTCCGCATCACGGCCAGGGCGGCTTTCAGTTCGGGAATGGTGTTGAACTGGCGGCGCACCTCCTGGATCATCGCCATGGCCGCGCGGCCCACGGCGTTCATCGCCAGCGCCGAGAACACGAACGGCAACATGCCGCCCACCAGCAGGCCGGCCATCACGGTCGGCTTCGAGATGTCGATGCTCCGCAGCCCCGACTGTTGCATGAAGGCGGCGAAGAGCGCCAGCGCCGTCAGCGCCGCCGAGGCGATGGCGAAGCCCTTGCCGATGGCGGCGGTGGTGTTGCCCACGGCGTCGAGCTTGTCGGTACGCTTCCGCACCTCCTTGGGCAGTTCGGCCATTTCGGCGATGCCGCCCGCGTTGTCCGAGATCGGCCCGTAGGCGTCCACGGCCAGTTGGATGCCCGTGTTGGCGAGCATACCCACGGCGGCAATGGCGATGCCGTACAGCCCCGCGAAGTAGTAGGACGTCAGGATGGCCGTGGCGATCAGCAGCACCGGGATGCCCGTCGACATCATGCCCACGCCCAGCCCGGCGATGATGTTGGTGGCCGGCCCCGTGACCGACTGCCGCACGATCGACAGCACCGGCTTAGTGCCCAGGGCGGTGTAGTACTCGGTGACCTTACCCACGGCGAGGCCCACGACCAGCCCGGCGATGGTGGCGAAGAAGACGCCCAGCGAGGTGTACTCCTTGTCTTCCATCGCGCCGTCGGCGGTGGCTTGCACCGTCCACGACTCCGGCAGCACGGCCGTGATGATGAAGTAAGAGACCACCAGCATCAGCGCACCCGAACCGAACTCGCCCACGTTGAGCGCCGACTGCGGGTTGCCGCCCTCTTTGACCTTCACGAAAAAGGTGCCGATGATCGACACCAGCACGCCCGCGCCCGCCAGGAAGAGCGGCAGCATCACGGCCGACAGGCCCCCGAAGGCGTCGTCGAAGCCCGGCATACCGATAAAGGCCGCGCCGAGCACCATCGTGCCGATGATCGAGCCGACGTAGGACTCGAACAGGTCAGCCCCCATGCCGGCCACGTCGCCCACGTTGTCGCCCACGTTGTCGGCGATGGTGGCGGGGTTCAGAGGGTGGTCTTCGGGGATGCCCGCCTCGACCTTACCGACCAGGTCGGCCCCCACGTCGGCAGCCTTGGTGTAGATGCCGCCGCCCACGCGGGCGAACAGGGCGATGGACGAGGCCCCCAGCGAGAAGCCCGAGATCACGTTTAGCACCGTCCCCATGCCGGCGCTATCGGTACCGAACAAGTTGGTGTAGAGAATAAAAAGGCCGCTCAACCCAAACACGCCGAGGCCGACCACGCCCATGCCCATCACCGCCCCCCCGGCGAAGGCCACTTCGAGCGCCTTGCCCAGCGAGGTGCGCGCGGCGTTGGTGGTGCGCACGTTGGCCTTGGTGGCCACGCGCATGCCCAGAAAGCCCGCCAGCGCCGAGCAGAGCGCCCCAACGATGAACGAGAGCGTCACGAGCGGGCTGGAATTGTCTTCGGAGGCGCCTTTGATGGCCAGCAGCACGGCGACAGCCACCACGAAGACGGCCAGCAGGCGGTACTCGGCCTTCAAGAAAGCCATGGCCCCGTCGGCGATATTCTTGGCGATGGCGCTCATGCGGGGTGAGCCCTCGTCCTGGCGGTTGATCCACGCCGAGCGCCAGAAGACGAACAGCAGGGCCAGCACACCGACGACCGGCAGGGCATACACAAGATTCTCCATGTAATTCAGGTAGTTAGTGGAGGTGATGAGAATAGGTTATTCCCGCAAAATAAGTACATCCCCCCCACTTCGCCCGCACGATTTTCCGCGCGCGCCACGTCGTCGGGCACCTCGGAAAAGAACCATTTCGGCCAAACAGCACGTCGACCCCGTCGGCCGGCCCCACGACGCTCGCCCGCGAATCGCTACTTTCAGAACAGAAAAGGCGCGGGGCGACCCGCCGGGCGCACGGAGCGTAGCGA
>JBARYS010000548.1:0-2931 GCA_049648155.1 Catalinimonas sp.
GCTCTGATTTCTGCTGCGTACCGTAACCGATCACGACCGTCTCTTCGAGCATTTTGGCATCTGAAGCCAGCTTCACGTTGAGCGTCGCGCGATTGTTAACCGGAATCTCCCGGCGGATGTAGCCTACGTAAGTGAACACCAGCGTCGTGGTGTCGCCATCCACGGACAAGCTGTAGTTACCGTCGAAGTCGGTGACTGTGCCCTGACTAGTTCCTTTGATGACGATGTTCACGCCCGGCAACCCAGAATTGCTGCCTTCTTCAGTGACCTTGCCGGAAACGGTCATTTTTTGCGCTCTTGCCCACGTGGAGAGCAGGCTCATGAGCAGAGCGCATGTGGTGGTACGGAGATTCATAAAGCTGTTCGGGTAAAGTGCTGCAACAAGCAGGAATTTTTGTATAGGAAAGAGTTGAAGGAATCGGAATTCTGAAGCGGCGAGTAGATTGTCTACTCATTAAGACGCACAAATTACTGGATTTGCGGCTTCTGGTCAGATTATTTCACGTTGGCTTTCAAATGATACTTGTCACCGTGCCCCGACACCATACGCACGTGTGCAAAGCTTTTCATCCGAGAGAAAGAGCTGAAAAACGGGGGTTTATACCCTCCACTTTTCAAAAAAATCGCCCTTTTTTGCGCCCTCGGGGAAGGAAAAGCGGTAGTGCACCATTTAGGGGGCTGGCAAAATCTGCTTTTCCACGTTTCCTGGCTGCATCACGGGGTTCTCCGCAAGGGTCAGCCCCCTAAATACAGCACTACCAGCGCTCAGACACACGGGCCGAGAACCGCCCGGCAGACCTTAATAAAGCACCCGGAACTTGATGGTGTTCGGCACGCCGCGCAGCGCCTTGATCACGTCGCGGTCGTACTTGCGGTCCACGTCCGTGATCACGTACCCGATCTCCTCGTTAGTCTTCAGGTACTGCCCCACGATGTTGGTGCCGTGCTCGGACAACACCCGGTTGATCTGAGCCAGCACGCCCGGCACGTTGCGGTGGATGTGCAGCAGCCGATGCGCGCGCTTGAAGGTAGGCAGTTGCAGGTTGGGAAAGTTGACGCTCATGAACGTGCTGCCCGTGTTGACGTAGTCGATCAGCTTTCCGGGCACGTACTCGGCGATGTTGAACTGCGCCTCCTGCGTCGACCCACCCACGTGGGGGCTGAGCAGCACGTTGGGCAGCCCCCGCAGCTCGCTCACAAAGGTCTCCTGGTTGTTCTTGGGCTCCTCGGGGAACACGTCCACGCCCGCCCCGGCCAGGTGCCCGCTCTTCAACACCTCGACCAGCGCCGGGATGTCGACCACTTGCCCGCGCGCCAGGTTCAGGAACACCGCGCCGGGCTTCATGGCGGCAAACTCGCGCGCGCCGAACACGCCGGCGTTCTCCGGGCGGCCGTCGATGTGCAGCGTCACGGCGTCGGCTTCGGCCAGCAGCTCCGGCAGCGACTCCCGCCGCCGTGCGTTGCCCAGTGCCAGGCGGTCGACCACGTCGTAGAAGCATACACGCATGCCCAACGCCTCGGCCAGCACCGAGAGCTGCGCGCCGATGTTGCCGTAGCCCACGATGCCCAGCGTCTTGCCCCGGATCTCGTGCGATCCCTCGGCCGTCTTCTCCCAGCGCCCCTCGTGCATGGCCACACTCTTGGGGTAGAGGCCCCGGATCAGCATGATCAACTCGGCAATGGCCATTTCGACCACGCTGCGGGTGTTGCTGTAGGGCGCGTTGAATACCGCCACGCCACGCCGTTGCGCGGCCACCAGGTCGACCTGATTAGTGCCGATGCAGAAAGCACCCACGGCCATCAGGCGGTTGGCGCTTTCGAGCACGCGGGCGGTCACCTGCGTCTTGGAGCGGATGCCCAGGATCGATACGTCGCGTACGCGGCGGCAGATCTCTTCTTCGTCCATGCCGCCGCTGACCACCTCGACAGTGTAGCCCTCCTGCTCGAAGGTGGCCTGCGCACGCGGGTGGATGTTCTCCAGCAGCAGCACCTTGATGCGGTGTTTCGGGTAGGAGACGTTCATCGGCAGCTTGTTGACGAACAGAAACTCTTCGAGGTTGGGCGCTTCGTGGTCAGCCTTGGCGAGCACCTTCTCGCGGCGCACGTTCTCGGTGAAGGCGTAAAACTTGTCGGCCAGCCCGGCCTCGCGGATCTCGTAGTCAGTGTAGCCGTCGCCGAGCACATAGACGGTGCCGTCTAGGTCGAGCGTACGCAGCAGCTTCACCTTGCCGTTGTCTTGCGACAGCAGGTTGTCGCGGTCTACGCCCACCACGCGGCCCTCACCGTCGTAGGCGAAAGTGTTGGCGTAGACGCGCTCGGGGTGTACACCCATCTCGGTCACGATGGGTTCGACGAACTCTCGAAAGCCGCTCGAGATCACCAGTATCTGGTCGGCGTGCTGCTCGAAGAACGCCTGGTTACGCTGGAACGAGGGGGAGACGCGTTCGCGCAGCGCCGCCACCAGTTCGGGCAGGTGGTCGCGCCGCGCTTCGAGCAGATTCAGGCGCCGCTCCAACGACTCGGCGAAGGAGAGTTCTCCCTCCATGCCCTGGTCCGTGATGCGCTTGATCTCGGCGGTGCGTTCGGCGGCTTCGGGGTGGCTCCGGAGCGAAATGAGCGCCAGTTCGTCCAGCCCTTCCACCTGGGTGAAGGTGCTGTCGAAGTCGATGATGTAGGTGGCCGCCGTCTCTTCGGTCATCATGCTTTATTATATGGTGTCGGTGGGGTCCGTTCCGTGAAGCGGGAGGGCACAAATCGCTGGACGACCCGTACCCCGATACTTAGTTGTTGAAATTGGCGCCTCGCTACGCCTCCTCCCGGCGGTGGGCGCGCCTCGGCATGGTGCCGAACACCCAGTCCCAGAGTGGCGACGAGACCCCGAAGGCACGCTCGTCGTCCTTAAAGTGATGGATGCTGTGGTGAACCCACAGG
>JBARYS010000549.1:0-3933 GCA_049648155.1 Catalinimonas sp.
CCCCACCGATGTTGCCGATGCCCACCGTGCCCGACAGCGCCGCCGTCAGCGCCTGAAAGTGGCTCACCTCGCCGGGTTCGTTGGGGTCGTCGTACTTACCCCGCACCACGTCGATGGCGTGCTTGAAGCCCGTCACGTTGATAAAGCCCATGTAGACGGTGAAGATCAACGCCCCGACGATGAGCCAGACCAGCACGAAGGGAATCGACAGGCCGCCGCCCAGTGGGATGGAGAAGAAGACGATCGCCTCGACCGCCGCCGTGATCGGCTCCATCACGTCGTTGATGCGTTTGTCGATGGTAGGCGTCGGCTCGGATTGCGCCCGGGCCGCCGGGGCGAGCAGGAGTAGACAACCTACCAGCCAGATGAGCTTTTTCATGCGGGGTTGAGAAGGGGGAAAAGGGAAGAAGGAGGACGGGGCGGTGCACTTGCCGTACGACCGGTTTTGCGCCAATGTAAACGCCAAATGTAAGTTATGCCGCCCAAATTCACGGAATCGTACCGTTCGCCGCGCGGCATTCGGCCGTCCGTGGCCGTACACCGACTGTTCGTTTCTGAACACATCGAGCCCCCAAGGCTCACCTGCCGCCGCCCTGAGGGGGGTGGCATATTTGTTGGCCCGGCGGGGGCATCGTTCGCTACCCATCTTCCCGACGCACATGATTCAGCTACGCCACATCGACAAGTTTTACCGCACCAAGCCCCACCAGACTTTTGTTCTCAAGGACGTCAGCCTGCAAGTGGAGCAGGGCGAGTTTCTGACCATCATGGGGCCGAGCGGTTCGGGCAAGTCCACCCTGATGAACATCATCGGCATGTTGGACGAGCCCTCCGAGGGTGAGTATTACTTTCTGGGTGAGCCGGCGCACTCGCTCTCCGAGCGCAAGCGGGCCGACCTGCACAAGCACAACATCGGCTTCGTGTTTCAGGCATACCACCTGATCGACGAGCTGACGGTCTACGAAAACATCGAGACGCCGCTGCTTTATAAGAAGGTGCGCTCCGACGACCGCAAGCGCATCGTCTCCGACCTGCTGGACCGCTTCAGCATCGTGGCAAAGCGCGATCTGTTCCCGCACCAGCTCTCCGGCGGCCAGCAGCAGTTGGTAGGCGTGGCGCGGGCGCTGGCCGTACAGCCCACACTCCTCCTGGCCGACGAGCCGACCGGCAACCTGCACTCCGAGCAGGGCCGCCGGATCATGGAGCTATTTCAGAAGCTCAACCGCGAGGAGAACATGACCATCCTGCAAGTGACCCACTCGGAAGAGGCCGCCTCGTACGGCCGGCGCACCGTGCACCTGCTGGACGGGCAGATCGTCCGCGACGAACAGATGACCGAGGTGGGAGGATTGAAGGATTGAAGCGGCCGCCGCGCGGGATTGGCTGACGCGCGAACTCCTCCTACTTTTCACCATAGCATCACTAGATGAGTTGCAAAACTCTTCCCGCAGAAGCCCTATAAAGGCTCAATATCAGTGTGTTTGGAGCCTTTATAGGGTTCTCAACTGCCCTTTTTTTCTATGCGATACTTCGTTTACGCCCTCCTTGCTCTACTGCACACGGTTGCTTACCCCCAGGTCGACACGCTCGACTTTCCGACGGCGGTGCGCATCGCTCGGCAACAGAACATCGACCTGAAGCTCCTGCAAAACCAGATGGAACTGCTGCGGGCACGGCGGGCGCAGGCCTATCTACAATTTTCGCCGCAGGTGTCGCTCAACGCCAACGCGTTCCAGATCAACGGCCTCCAGTTTGACCAAGTGGCCGGGCAACTGTTTAACACCACCAGCGACCAAGTCAGCGCCGTCGTGAGCGCTCAGGTGGATATTTTCAACGGCATGAGCCGGGTGCGGCGGCTACAGGCCACCCGCGAGCAGGTGATGGCGCAGCAACAAGGTGTAGAGCAGCAAGAGCAGCAGTTGGTCGCCCTGGTGGCCGAGCAGTACCTACAGACCCTTCTGGATCGGGAGCTGGCCGTGATCGCCCGCCGCAACCTGGAGGAGCAGCGCGAGCAACTGGCCATGCTGGAGGCCTACGCCGAGGCAGGCATCCGCCCCATCACGGACTACTATAACCAACAAGCCGAAGTGAAGCGACTGGAGCTGGCGCTGATCCGCGCCGAAAACCAGCACCGCCTCGACCAGGCGCAGCTTCGGCAGACCCTGCAGCTCGACCCTACGCGCGCGTTTGTGCTCAGCAACCCGCGTGAGGTGGAGTGGGCGCTCGCCCCCGACACGTCTGCTTCGAGCCTGGGGTCGCTCTACCAAACCGCCCTGACACGCCGCGCCGACGTTCGGCAGCAGCAGATCGTCATCGACGCCCAGGAGCGCCTGGTGGCGGCAGAGCGCGGCAATTACCTGCCCAGCCTGAGCGCCTTTCTCGACTACGGCACTTCCTACTCGTCGCTGTCGGGCGTGGTCAACGCCGAGGGTGTGGTAGAGCCGAATCCGTTCAACAATCAGTTTTTCGACCGCAACCCGCAGGCCGTCTACGGCTTAAGCCTGCGCGTGCCAATCTTTAATCGCCACCAAACCCGCGCGGCCGTGGTGCGGGCACGGGTCGGCCACCGTGAGCAGAAGCTACTTCTAGAGCAACTGAAGCAGCGCGTCCTGACCGACGTGCAGCAGGCACACCTGAATTGGGAGGCCGCCCGCGAACAGTTGGCCGCCGCCCGCGTGAGCGTGGAGGCCGCCGAGCTGGCCCTCGAAGCGCAGGAGGAGCGCTTCAAGCTGGGCGTAGCCCTGCTCTTGGAGTACAACGCCGCCCGCACGGCCCTGGTGAGCGCCCGCGCCGAACTGGCGCAAGCTCAGTTTGCGAGCGCGCTGCGCAAGGTGATGCTCGACTTCCAGACCGGACAGTTGCAGGACGACTTCGTGGAGTAAACCGCCGGGAGCGGGCTGTTGAAATCGCGTAGCTTCGCGTGGGCATGTCATCTTCCATTCGTTACCACAGCACCAATCGTTGGCTCCGTCCGGCCGGACAGCCCGCCGTGCCGCCGGTCTCGTTCGCCACCGCCCTGCTGCGCGGACAGGCACCCGACGGCGGCCTCTACCTGCCCGAACGCCTGCCGACCATCGACTGGCGGGCGCTGCGGGGGCGGCCCTACGCCGAGGTCGCCCACGCGGTGCTTGCACCCTTCTTGGTGCCCGAGATGCCCGCCGACGCGCTCTTGGCTCTGCTGCACGAGGCGTACGACTTCGACATTCCGACCGAAGCGGTGGACGATCGGACCATCATCGCGCGGCTCGACCGGGGGCCAACGGCCTCTTTCAAAGATTTTGCGGCACGCGCCATGGCGCGCTGGATGGCTCACTTCCGGCCCGGCGACCAGACCCTGACGGTGCTCGTGGCCACCTCAGGCGATACCGGCAGCGCCGTCGGCGAGGCCTTCCGGGGCGTGCCGGGCACACGGGTGGTCATCCTCTTTCCCGACCGGGAGGTCAGTTCGGTGCAACGGGCGCAGTTGGAGCGCATCGGTGGGAACGTGAGCGCGGTGGTGATCGACGGGAAGTTCGACGACTGTCAGCAGATGGTAAAGCGGGCCTTCAACGACCCCGCGCTGGCCGACTGGGGGTTAACCTCAGCCAATTCGATCAACGTGGGGCGGGTGCTGCCGCAGGCGGTCTACTACTTCTATCTCTACTGCCGTCTGGCCGACGGCGAGCCGCTGAACTTCTGCATCCCTTCGGGCAACCTGGGCAACTCTTTGGGGGCCGAGCTCGCCCGCCGCATGGGGCTGCCGGTGGGTAAAATTGTGGTGGCTACCAACGCCAACGACGCCCTGCCCGCCTTCCTGCTGCGCGGCGACTACCGGCCGGTGCACCCCTCGCGCGCGTGCCTCTCGAACGCCATGAACGTGGGCAACCCCAGCAACTTGGCGCGCTACTTCGACCTGTACGGCGGCACGGTCGACGCCGCCGGCACCGTGCACCG
>JBARYS010000550.1:0-1646 GCA_049648155.1 Catalinimonas sp.
ACGGCGACGTCCACCCAGTGTCAGTAGCGCCGAGACCAGCAGCGTAGTGCCCGCTGCCAGCGCCACCCAGACCAGCCCGCAGGGCAGCAGTCCGTTCAACATGCCGAGCGTCCAGGCGGCTACGAAGGAGTCGCGCCGCAGATACCGGCGTAGGTGTTTCTGAAGGTGGCCGGTCAGGCGGTACAGCGGTCGCACGGCCCCGGTACGGCGACGTCCACCCAGTGTCAGTAGCGCCGAGACCAGCAGCGTAGTGCCCGCTGCCAGCGCCACCCACCGGCCGCCGCCCAGCAGCGCCGCGCCGCGCCCCACGCCACCTACCACCGCGCCGAGCAGCGCGTAGGTAGCGATGCGCCCCGCTTGGTAGAGCATCCGGTCGAGGGGCCGCCGCCCGGGCAGCGCCAGCGCAATCGGCCCGCACATGCCCACGCAGTGGAAGCTGCCCATCGCACCCGCCAAGAAAGCCGTCCAGAGTAGCATCGTGTTTCGTCTCGTTTAGCGTTGTGATGGGCGTCACAGCACCACGCGGCGCTCGTCGTAGAAAGCCTGCTCACCTACGCGCCAGGTCATCTTCACGCGCCACAGGCCCGCCCGGCGTCCGACCAGGTCGATCTCCTGTTGTCCGGCGGCGTTGGGCGCAACCGCCACGCGGAAGTCGCGCTGGGCGTCGTCGGGGCGGAAGAAGTGAACCTCGCCTTCGGCCCCGTCGGGAAAGCCCACCACCAGACGGCGCGCCCGTCCGTCGTAGTCGAATCGCAGCGCCTCCTCTGCCGTGCGGGCGTTCTCGATCTGATCAATACGGTCTTGGTACTCAATCTCCTGGCGGTAGTAATCGACGGCCACCAGTGGCATATCCTGCCGCACGCAGAGCACCACTAGGGTGACGATGAGCGCGACGAAGCCGGCGTAGCCGAGTGCAATCTTGTGTCCCCAGTTCATGGTTGCCGGGTTGTTGGTTTGATGGATTACTGGATGGGCCGGCGCGTCCTCGGTTACCCACGGTGTTGCCTTCTGCCCCTCGTCATTCCGAGCGCCGGCGAGGAGTCTCCCGTTCGTGCCTCAGAGACCACACAACGTCCCGCTACGCGCCACATCCAGACAAGGCAAGATGTATCCGTGACGCCGCTGCGGGAATGAGCGGTATCCAGCCGAAAAATGATCTTCGTCAGCGCCGTCACGGAACCGCCCGGGCGGTTCTTTTAAAGCGCAACGGAGGAAATACTTCGCGAAGCTTCTTCGAATCTCTAGGTCGACACGACCTAGACAAGGCGCAGGACGGCAATCCGCGCCCGCCGCCTAAGTAGGCGGTTGTAAGGCGTCAGCCAATCAAAACACCAAGCAACCAAGCGATCACCCCCCTGCCGGTCCCATGAAGTTGGTCTTGGCCTCTTCGACGACCTCGTCGCCGCGCAGCACCCGAATCTCCAGCGGGGTCTTCATACCTGCCAGAGACGCACGGGGCAGTTCGACGAAGAAAACACCTTCTTGCATCTGGCCGGGCGGCAGCACGAGCGCTTCTTCGCCCACACGGCGGATCGTGGCCCCCTCGACGCCCGCCACCTCGACGCGCAGGGGCATCGGGTCGAAGGTTTTGTTGACGAACTGGATGTTGTAGAGGTTGCTGATGCGGTCGTTTTCTTGCTCCTGAT
>JBARYS010000551.1:0-2465 GCA_049648155.1 Catalinimonas sp.
CTTATACCGACGGCGGCCTGTTCGGCATCTTCTTCGGCACCGAGCCGAGCCGCCTCAAGCGTAGCCTCGACCTGACCTTTCGCGAACTGCGTCAACTGCGCGAAAAGCCGCTCGGCACCGTGCAACTACACCATCTGAAGGAGCAGCTGATGGGGCAACTGGCGATGGCCGAAGAGAACAACGCCGGCCTCATGCTGCTGCTGGGCAAGAGTTTGCTCGACCTGGGGCGCGTGGAGGGGCTGCCGGCGATCTTCGAACGCATCCGCGCCGTCACCTCCGCCGAGTTGCGGACGCTGGCGAACGACATGCTTCGCGAAGAGGACCTGAGCGTGTTGATCTACCGTCCGGAGGCGTAGCAATTCAAGTTTGATAGGTGGTCGCTATCTCCTACGAAGGATAAACCCGACAAAGGCTTCAAGACGACGGTTGCGAGTATTTGCCGGGTTGAATCCGCAGCAGATCGCAGATTCCGCCTGGTAAAAAGTCAAAAGCCGAGCAAGGCACCAGATGGTGTCCTGCTCGGCTTTTGAGTGCAGATCTGGACGTCATCACGAGCGTAGCGACGACGTTTAAGGTAAGAAAGAACTACGCCGAAACGGCCATCGGCTCTTCAACCCGGCCGGACTTGACGGGCGGCTTGCCGTACTCTTTCAGCAGCCGCGCGTGCGAGCGCAGGGCGCTGCCGAACGTGGGCTGGTCGAGGTAGGGCAGGTCGAACTCTTCGGCAGTCTGCTTGACGATCTCCGACAGGTCGCGGTAGTGTACGTGGCAGATGTTCGGAAACAGGTGGTGCTCCACTTGGTAGTTGAGGCCACCCACGTACCACGACAAGAGGCGGTTGCTGCGGGCGAAGTTGGCCGTGGTGACGAGTTGGTGTACGGCCCACTGGTTTTCGACGGTGCCGTCGGGGGCGGGCATCGGGTGCTGCGTGTCTTCGATCACGTGCGCCACCTGAAACACCGTGCTCAGGATCACGCCCGCCGTCAGGTGCAGGCTCAGGAAGCCGATCAGGAACTGCGCGGCCGTCAGGTCGAGCACCACGATGGGCAGCACGATCATGTAAAAGACGTAGAACAACTTGGTGGCAACGATGATGGCGACCTCCCCGGCGAAGTTTTTCCGCACCAGGCCCATCTTGTTGTAGCGCACGATCTTCAGAAAGTCCTTCATCACGACCCACGAGAGCGTCACCAGACCGTAGAGCGGAAAGGCGTACCAGTGCTGATAGCGGTGGAAGGAGTGGTAGGGCGCGTGCGGCGAGAGGCGCACCACCTTGCCGGCGTCGAGGTCGTCGTCGTGCTCGTAAATGTTGGTGTAGGTGTGGTGCAACACGTTGTGCTGCAGCTTCCAGGTGAAGGCGTTGCCCCCCACCACGTTGAGCGAGAAGCCCAGCACGTTGTTGATCCAGTTGCGGTCCGAAAGCGAGCCGTGGTTGGCGTCGTGCATGATCGACAAACCGATGCCCGCCACGCCGATGCCCATCAGCACCGCCAGCGCCCAGCACGCCCAGAGCGACAGTGCGCCCGACATGATCAGGGCGTAGGGCACGAAGTAGAGCGACATCATCACGATGGTCTTCACGATCATGCGCTCGTTGCCCTTCGTGGAGCGTTGGTTTTCTTGAAAGTACTGGTCGACCCGGCGGCGGAGTACGGCGAAGAATTCGGATTTGTCGTGGCTGACGAACTTGATCTTTTTTCTCATGTAAAGGGGGGGTAACACGTCCGTGGCGTGGCCCACGGGCAGAGGTAGGATGGGATGTTTGGCAACGACCAAGTTACTAGCCGGTGCCCAACGTAAGGGCGTAGGGCTCGATAACGTTCAAAACTGATTGAATCTTGCAAAAATAGTTGGGTCCCGGGAGAGCGTCGCTCTCGGCGAGGATGATCATCGTCACGTTAACCCCACGCCGCCCGCCGCAGCCGGTCGTTGACAGCCCGGCCCAGCCCCTCGTCGGGCATCCACTCGGCCAGAATCACCTCGACCGGCAGGGCATCGAGTGCGCGCATGGCCGCGAACAGGCGGGCGGCGGCCGTGCGGAGGTCGCCGGTGGGGGAGAGCTGCACCTGGTGGGCGGCGGGCACGGCCGCGAACGCTGAGCGCAGGCTGAGCACGGCCACCTTCGTAGGGTTATGGTCGGACAGCAGCACCTCTAAATCACCCACGCGGAAGGGCACGCGCGGCGCGTAGTGGCGCAGCAACATGCCCGGCGCTTGTGGGTTCGACGTGGAGGGGCGTACGTGTGGGCGCTCGCCCAGCAGCGCCTCGACCTTTTCGAGCGGCAGCCCGCCGAGGCGGTAGACCACCGGCCGCTCTGCTTCCCACCCCACGATGGTCGACTCGATGCCCACGGCGCTGGGGCCGCCGTCCAGCACGTAAGGAACACGGTCGCCGAGGCGGTCGGCCACGTGTTGCGCCGTGGTGGGCGAAACGTACCCGAACGGGTTGGCACTGGGGGCCACCAG
>JBARYS010000552.1:0-5302 GCA_049648155.1 Catalinimonas sp.
GAGCTGCAGTTGGTCGTGTGCGCCGTTGCCGATGCGCACCGGCCGCGAGCCGCAGTAGCCCTCCAGGTGGTCGAGCGTGGTTTCGTGGAGCCGGCGCTCGCCGCTGAGCTGGTACATCAGACCGAGGTAGCCGTTGGTGGGGTCGCCGTCGTCCTCGCCCATGTCCTCACAGCGGCGCTCCACCCAGCGCATAAAGTCGCCCGCCTCGCGCGTGTAGCCGAGCGAGACCATGCTGTAGACCGAAAAGGAGGCGTCGCGAATCCACGTGTAGCGGTAGTCCCAATTACGCTCGCCGCCGATGCCCTCCGGCAGCCCGAACGTGGGCGCGGCCACCACCGAGCCGTACTTGTACGACGTCATCAGCTTGAGGGCCAGCGCCGAGCGGTTCACCATTTCGCGCCAGCGCCCCTGGTAGCGCGATCGGCCGATCCAGTCGCGCCAGTAGTGCATGGTGGCGTAGAGGTGGTGCCCGACGAAGTCCACAACGTCGCGGTCGGGCTCCACCTCGGGCGAGACCAGCTCCAATATAAAGTCAGCCGTCTCCCCCTCTTCGAGCACGAAGTTGGTCGTAACGTCGTCGTGGCCCGCCCCGTCCTTACGGACGTGCAAGGGTACCGTGGCCGAGAGGCGCAGCGTTGTCTTCTCCGTCACGAACAGCATGGCTCCCCCTTCCTCGCGCACCTGATGCTCGGCGCGGGCATAGTCGAAGCGCGGCGCGCAGGTCATGGTAAAGTGCAGTTGGCCCCGCACACTCCGCACCCGGCGGACCAGCACGTTGCCACCTTGGTAGCGCTCCTCGACGGGCATAAAGTCGGTCAACTCGCCGACGCCCTCCGACGAAAGAAAGCGTGTCAGCAGCACGTTCGTGTCGGGCAGGTAGAGCTGTTTGTTATGAACGTCGTCCAGATTCTGCGGCTGGATGCAGAAGTAGCCACCCTTCTCGGCGTCGAGCAGCGCGGCGAACACCGACGGCGAGTCGAAGTCCGGAAAGCACATAAAGTCGATGGAGCCGTGGATGCCGACCAGCGCAACGGTGTTCAGGTCGCCGATCACGCCGTAATTCTCAATGGGATGGTACTGCACGCTGTTGGTTACTGAGTTGCTGCGTTATTGGATTGCCGGCTCGACTCAACGGTTCTTTTGACACCGCTGCCGGCCGGCGCGGTGACGCGAGAGATCTCCCCCGGCCACCCGTTCAGACATGGAAGCCGTCGCCCCGGGCACGCGACTAACGGACCACCGCACCGCCCGATTACTGTACCCCACGCGCGGCGGCAAGGTTGTCGTAAGTTCAATGTTACGTTGCGCGGTGCGTATGCTCCCGGAGGCGGGCCTTGGCGGGCACTTAATAGGAGTGAGCGTGCAGATGGTCGGGGGGCCGTGGGAGGTTCCTCGCTTCGCCGCGCGCGCCGGCAGCAGCGGTATACGGCCCGTTCACCAAGGTCTCCCTAGCGTCGCGTGATCGTCACGATCCTGATGCCCGACACGGCGTCGTGCTCGATGTCCACGGCGTACGCCCCCGGGTTCAGCGTGTCCATGATGCCCGGCAGAGCAGCGGGGGCGATCTGTCCGCCTTCGAAGAACGCCTTGTTCGCCCCGGAAAATTGCCTGGAGCGCTGGATGCTCCTCACGACGGCCGCCTCTTCATCGGCGGGAAGCTGCCGGGCGGGCAGGTCCTGGCCGGGTAGGTCGGCGACGACCTCCTGGTCTTGGGTGTGGGCAACTTCCGTCGTTTTGCACCCGAGCAGGCAGGCGAAAGCAGCGAGCAGGAGGGGGAGGGCGGTTTTCATGGTCAGCTTACGTGGCGGCTCCGCCCGTCGAGACCGGTAGCCGGTGGGAGGTCGACGCGACCCCGCGCCGATCTGGAAGTTACGCCGCCGCACCAAACCCTTTCGGCCCCGCACCGAGGCGACCCTACACCGCCTCCTTGTACTGCATCCGGTGTAGTTGCGCGTAGTAGCCCCCCTTCGCCAGCAATTCGTCGTGGCGGCCGCGCTCCTTGATCTCGCCCTTATCTAGCACCAGAATCTGGTCGGCGTGCTGGATGGTCGACAGCCGGTGGGCGATCACGATGGCCGTGCGGCCGCGCATCATCCGCTCCAGCGCCTCTTGGATGAGCACTTCCGTCTCGGTGTCGACCGACGAGGTGGCCTCGTCGAGCACGATCACGCGCGGGTCGTAGACCATCGCCCGCACGAACGAGATCAGCTGCCGCTGCCCCACCGAGAGCGTCGCGCCGCGCTCCATCACGCGGTAGTCGAGGCCGCCGGGTAGCTGCTCGATGAAGCGGCGTGCGCCCACTTGATCGGCGGCCTCCCAGATGCGCTCGCGGGGGATATCCGGGTTGTTAAGCGTGATGTTGTCGGCGATGCTACCCGAGAAGAGGAACACATCTTGCAGCACCACGCCGATGTGCCCGCGCAGCCACGCCAGCTCGTAGGAGGGCAACGTGTGGCCGTCGACCAGAATGGCGCCCCGGTTGATGTCGTAGAAGCGGTTCAGCAGGTTAATTACCGACGATTTGCCCGCGCCCGTGGCCCCCACCAGCGCCAGCGTCTGCCCCGCCCGCACGTCGAAGGAGATGTCGCGCAGCACCCAGTCTTCGTCTTGATAAGCGAACCAGACGTGCTCGAAGCGCACGTCGCCACGGAGCGTGTCGGCCCGCCGCGTGCCGTTGTCGGGAATGTGCTCCCGGTTGTCGAGCAGCTTGAAGATGCGGTCGGTGCTCACCACGCCCAGTTGCAGCGTGTTGAAGCGGTCGGCGATGGCCCGCACGGGGCGGAAGAACATGGCGATGTACATGATGAACGCCACCAGCGTACCGAACGTGACGGTGTCGACCAGCACGCCGCGCGCGCCGTACCAAACCAGCAGCCCCGTGCCGATGGCGCTGATCACCTCGGCCACCGGGAAGTAGATCGAGTAGTAGAGGATGGAGCGGATGTTGGCGCGGCGGTGCTCCTCGTTGATGGCGCGGAACTTCTCCATCTCGATGCGCTCGCTACCGAAAATCTGCACGATGCTCATGCCCGTGATGTGCTCTTGCACGAACGTGTTGAGGCTCGAAACCGCCGTGCGCACCTGGTTGAAGGCCACCTTGATCTTCTCCTTGAACACGTAGGTGCTGATCAGCAGCAACGGCAGCATGGAGAGGCTCACCAGCGTCAGCCGCCACTCGGTGTAGAACATCAGCGCCAGGATGAAGACGATCTGCATGACGTCGGCGGCCAGCGCGGCGAGTCCCTCCGAGAAGACGTTCGAGAGCGTCTCGATGTCCGACACGTTGCGCGTCACCAGCCGCCCGATCTGCGTGCGGTCGAAGAAGCGCAGCCGCAGGCTCATCACGTGGCGGTAAAGGGTAGTGCGGATGTCGCGCACGATGTTCTGACCCAGCCAGCCCGACAGGTACGTGTGGGCGTACTGCGCCAGCGCCTGCACCACCATCAGGCCCATCAGCAGGTAGAACATCCGCAGCAGCCCTTCGGCGTCGCCGGCGGCAATCTCGCGGTCGATGGCCACCTGAAACAGATAGGGGCGGATCGGCCCAGCCGCAGCCAGCAGCAGCGTCAGCACGATCAGCGCCACGAACATCCGCCGGTACGGGCGGGCGAAGCGCATCAACCGCCGCAGGATGGCGAGGTCGAACAGGTTGCCGCTTTTATTCTTGGTGGTCTCTTCCATATCGGTAGGAGGCGTGCGTAAGGTTTTGCCGGGGGCGGCCTCGTCTGAAAAGTGTTAAGCTCCCGGAGATAGTTTTCCACAAAGGTGGCGGGGGTTTGGTCGTCTCCGGGGGTCGTACTATTTTGCTCAAAATCGCGCGTTATGCGCCTTTATTCTCTTTTTACATGGCTTACACCAAGAAGCACGAGTTCGACTACGAAGAGGCCACCATGGCGTCCTACGCCAAGGCCCTCGGCCACCCCGCGCGCGTTGCCATCATCAAGCTGCTGCAAGAGCGCGGCCAGTGCATCTGCGGCGACATCGTCAACGAACTCCCGCTCTCGCAGTCGACCGTCTCCCAGCACCTTAAAGAGCTCAAGGCCGTCGGGCTGATCGACGGGCGCATCGACGGGCCGCGCGTCAGCTACCGCCTCAACGAAGAGACCTGGAACAAGGCCCGCATCTTCTTCGACCGCTTCTTCCGCCGCCAACTGCACCCCGTTTTCGCAGCCTAACGCCCTCATAGCTCGGTAGCGGCTTCGGTAGTCAACTGCTTTTCGTACAGCTCCCGGTACGCCCCGCCCGCCGCCATCAGCGCCGCGTGGTCTCCCCGCTCTACGATGCGCCCCTCGTCCAGCACGATGATCTGATCGGCCAGCTTCGCCGACGACACCCGGTGCGAGATGATCACCGCCGTGCGGTTCTCAGCCACCCCGCGCAGCCGGTTCAAGATCGCGTTCTCCGTCTTCGTGTCGACCGCCGACAGCGCGTCGTCCAAGATCAGAATCTGAGGGTCTCGCACCAGCGCCCGTGCGATGGAGACGCGCTGCTTCTGCCCCCCCGAGAGCGTGATGCCCCGCTCGCCGACGCGCGTCTCGTAGCCCAGCGGAAAGTCGCTCACGTTGTCGTGCAGATCGGCGTCGCGCGCGGCCTGCTCGGCCCGCTCGAAGGGCACCCCGCGCAGCCCGAAGGTGATGTTCTCCGTGATGGTGGTGCTGAACAAAAACACGTCCTGCGGCACGTAGCCGATCTGACTGCGCAGCGACGCCAGGTTGTAGTCGCGCAAGTCCACGTCGTCGATCAAAATCTCCCCCTCAGTCGGGTCGTAGAGGCGGCAGAGTAGGTTTGCCACCGTCGACTTGCCCGAGCCGGTGGTGCCGAGCACGGCCAGCGTCTCGCCGGGGGCCACTTCGAACGAGACGTCGCGCAGCGCCCGGATGCCCGAATCAGGGTAGGTCAGGCTCACGTGGCGGAAGGTGATCTTCCCCCGCAGGTCGCGCCGTACGTCTTTCCGCGAGACGATGTCGGTCTTCTCGTCCAGAAATTCATTGATGCGCGTCTGCGAGGCCGCCGCCCGCTGCACGATGCTGGCGATCCACCCCAGCGAGGCGACCGGCCACGTCAGCATGTTGACGTAAATGACGAACTCGGCGATGTTGCCGACGGTGATCGTGCCGGCCATCACCTGCAAGCCGCCCACGTAGACGGTCAGGATCGTGCTGACGCCCACCAGCGCCATGATGAGCGGAAAGAAGAGCGCGTCGACCCGCACCAATTTCAGCGACTTGTCGCGGTAGTCGTTGCTGGCGTCGGTGAACTGCTGCGCCGAATCCCCCTCGCGTGTGAATGCCTTCAGCACCCG
>JBARYS010000553.1:0-6669 GCA_049648155.1 Catalinimonas sp.
ATGCACTTCTTTCCATTATTTAGCCGATACTTATACGACTGTGGTAGAATAAATAAGCCGCTAAGCGTGAAGCGATAACTCATCGACAAACTTTCCGATGGTAACAACGTCCTTCACCCCCGGCTCCACTTCGAAGCGGCTGTTCACGTCGATACCCCGCCAGGCGGGATGCTGAAACGCACGCAGCGCCGCCACCGACTCGGGCCCGATGCCGCCGCTGAGCAGAAACGGCACCTTGCCCCGGTAGCGCGCCAGCACCGACCAGTCGAACGCGACGCCGTTGCCGCCGCGCGCGGGACCCTTCGTATCGAACAAGAAGAGGTCGACGTGCGGTGCGTAGGCGTCGAGCCGGGCGAAGTCGAACACCGCCTCCACCCCGAACGCCTTAAATACGGTATGGCCCGCCGCCCGGAGTGCCCGGCACGTGGCGGGCGGTTCGTCGCCGTGCAGTTGCAGCGCGTCGAGGGCGTAGCGTTCGGCCACGCGCGTCATCTCGTCGAGGGGGGCATTCACGAACACGCCTACTCGCTGCGTGGCGGCGGGCAGCACGTCGAGCACTGCCGGGTCGAAGTCTGCCCCGACGTACCGACGCGAGCCGGAAAAGAAAATCAGACCGACGTAGTCCGGCCGTAGCGGAGCCAGCGCCCGTAGGCTGGTCGCGTCGCGCATGCCGCACACCTTCCATTCAAGGGCGGGGCGGTCGCGGTCGGGGTCAGGCACCAACGGCAGGTTTAACCTCCGCGAGCAGCGCCTTGAGTTGGCGCGTGAAGTCGGCGCAGGCGCGCTCGGGGCGGCCGTGGCGCATGAACGTCTCGCCGATCAGGAAGCCCCGGTAGCCGTAGCCGTAAAGTTGTCGCACCACGGCGGGGTCAGACAGGCCGCTCTCCGACACGCGCACCATTCCGCTAGGGATGTGCTCGGCCAGTTCGAGCGAGGGGCGGATGGTCGTCTCGAAGGTGGTCAGGTCCCGGTTGTTGACACCGATCAGGTCGGGCTCCACGGGCAGGAAGCTCCGCAGCTCGTCGATGCTGTGCACTTCGAGCAGCACCTCCAGCCCTAGGTCACGGGCGCGGGTGGCCAGCGTGCGCGCGGCGGCGGGCGTAAGGGCGGCGGCGATCAGCAGCACGGCGTCGGCCCCGATGGCCTTGGCCTCGAAGAGTTGGTACTCGTCCACCACGAAGTCCTTCCGCAAGATCGGGCAGAAGTTGAACTCTCGGGCGGTCTCCAGGTCCTCGTTGCGGCCGCCGAAGTACTTGGTCTCGGTCAGGATCGAGAGGGCAGCGGCTCCGGCCTGCATGTACCCCACGGTGGTGCGCTCCACGGGTGCGTGGGCGTTGATAACACCCCGCGAGGGCGAGCGGCGCTTAAATTCGGCGATCACGCCGGTCTTGTCGTCGCGTTGCAGGTACTTGCGCAGCGAGACCGGCGGCGTAGCGAAGTAAAGGCTTTTTTCGAGCAGCGCCACGGGGTAGAGCGCTTGCCGCTCGGCCACTTCACGCTGCCGGTGCCCGACAATCTCTTCGAGAATGTTCATGCTTCAAAGGTAAGCGGCCCGGTGGAGCGGTCAGTACTCTTCCTTGGGCGCGATCAGGACCAACGAGAGCGGCAGCTTGAGCATCGCCTGAAAATCCTCGCCGATCAGTTGCATGTCTTCGTCGTCCTCTTCGTAAAACCAGAGCGCCCGCACGGGCTTGCCCCGCAGGTGAATGGACTCCAGCTTGCGCATCATCTCCAGAATGTACTCGGCCGAGCTGGAATTAAAATAGGAGAGCTTGAAGTGAAGTTCCGTGGTCGCCGCCGGTTGCCTGGTGTATTCGTCGAGCCACGCCAGCAGCGGCTCGTAGAGCTTGTGCGAGTTCTCAGGGATGGATTTGCCGGATATTTCCAGCACACCGCTGTCGGCACTGAAGTCCACCTGGGGTGATTTAGCCGAAGGTTTCAGACGGAGGTCTTGCAACGAGGACATACTTAATTTCTTCCGCAGAGAATGACCTGGACGAAATCCATCCAGCGTTTGATTTCACCCTTAAAAGGGGGAATAAAGATAGCTTTTATTACCAAACGGCGACCCTCGAATCCTTCCCGGCGGGCAGAATTGCGTGTAGCCCCACTTACCAATACTTCCTCGGCCCCAAGTGTTTCGCCGCCGGCGTCATTCGTACCACACCGCCGTCTGGTCGAGCCCTTTGCGTGTCAGGGCCGGCACCCGGGCACCTTCGGCCGGATAGCCCACTGGAATCAGAAGAAAAGGGCGCTCGTGCGCGGGGCGTTCCAACAGCTCCGTCAGGAAGTTCATGGGGCTGGGCGTGTGCGTGAGCGCCACCAACCCCGCGTGGTGTACGGCCGTCAGGAAGAAGCCCACCGCCAGTCCTACTGACTCGGTCACGTAGTAGTGCGCCTGCCGGTCGGCCCCGTCGGTGCCCGGCGCGTACGCCTGCCGGAAAACGACCACCAGCCAGGGAGCAATCTCCAGAAAGGGCTTCTGCCAGTCGGTACCCAGCGGGGCCAGGTCTTGCAGCCACCGCGACGACATGCGCCCGTGGTAGGACGCGTACTCCTCTTCTTCAGCGGCCCGGCGGATCTCCCGCTTCAGGCCCGGGCTCGACACCGCGCAGAAGGTCCACGGCTGCTTGTGCGCGCCCGACGGCGCGGTGCCGGCGGCGCGAATCAGGTTCTCGATCACCTCGCGGGGCACGGGGCGGCCGGAGAAGTCACGCAGGCTGCGTCGACGGTCCAGAAGCTCGTAGTAAGCCCGGCTGCGGGCGAGGGTCTCGTCGCCGGTAAAGGCCGGCGGGTGGTAGGGATGCGTGGGTGGGGCGGGCATATCGTTCAGTTTCAGCGCAAAAACCGCCGGCCGCCGCGCAACAAAGAACGCGAACGAAGTGGATAGCGGACGATGCAAGATATGGAAGAACAAACGCCGAAAGCACCGATCACTCGTCCACACGGCGGGGCCGCTCGTGGAGGGCAACTCAAAAAAAACGAGTCTTTATCGACGGAAAAAAGTCGCCGAAAGAGGAAGGCGGATCATTTATCGGACCGCAACCTAGTCTCTGACAGTGCAAGTAATCGGGAGAAGGGGCAGGCTTAACGCGGCACCGAGGTCATCCCCATCACACAACGCACACCTTCGGAAAGTGGGGGCGGGGGTCGAAGGAAGGAATTGAAAAGATAACGCACCAAATTTACAGCCATTCCTCTGAGAATGAGCGCGTTTCCTTTGAACCTTCTGCTTTTCAAAAATGAATTATTTACTCGACTCAAACGCTAAGAAAGTCCTTCTGCGCAGTGCCGTACTCTGGCCGCTGGGGTACTTGTTGGTGAGCTGCCAGCCCACGCCGGACCAAATGTCTGCTACTAACGCCGACGCTCAGAACGCCACGCCGATTACGCTGGACGTTCCGCACACGGTCGACACTCCGCACCAGGGCCACGGCCAGGTGCAAGAGCTTAAGAACTGGGGACAAGGCCGCCCCGAGGCCGAGCAAAACGCGGCGTGGTACCGCCTGGAGGTGCCCCAAAACGTCTCGGAGGCCGCTCAACTGACTCTGACCATCACCCCGCGTGAGGCCGACGACGATTATGACTTTCTGCTCTACCGCGTGGAGGGGGATGATCTCTCGGCGCTGACCGACGGCGAGGCGGTGCCGGTGCGCGCCAATGCCACCGGCACGATGGCCGGCACCGACGGCCTCACGGGCCTCGACTGCCAAACGGGCGTTCAGGCGGTAGAGCTGGCCGCCGGCGACGAAGCCTTCAGCCAGGCCCAACCGGTTGCGCCGGGCGAGACCTACCTGCTGTTGGTAGACTGCGCCGAGGCCAACCACCACGGTTACGACCTGCTCTTCTCGGTCTGTGAGACCGGCCCGGGCGAGCAGCTAACCTTGCGAGAGACTACCTCCGACGAGGCAGGCAAGTGGGGTACGTCTGCCGCCGAAGAGACCGCCACCGACGAAGCGCGCGCCGACGATGCTACCGAAGGCACGACGACGTTCGAGGAAAAGCAGCCCGCAGCAGCGCCCCCGGTGGCAGTCACCCGCCGCCCCGGCACCACGCGCAAAACGCTGTACCGCAACTACGCCCCCCGCGAGGGCGAGCGTTCCCACGAGGTGAAGCCCGGCCAGACGCTGTTCTCGGTGGCCGGTGAGTACGGCATGTCCGTAGCTGACCTGAAGCGAAGAAACCGAATCCAGGGCGAAAGCATCTACGCCGGTCAACGCCTGCGCGTGCTCGACACCGCGCCGAAGTCCGGCGCGGTAGCCGCCAAGCAGAGCCCCCGCAACGAAGCGCCGAAGAAGGCTACCAACGCCAAAGCGGCTACCCAAACGGCCGTTGCCGCTACGGCAACTTCGGCGAAGTCCAAGGGATCAACCCCCGGCACGACCGACTCCGACGTCACGGCCGGCTTCATCGCGGGCGACATCGGAGGCCGCGTCACGGCTCCCAAGCCCGCCGCGAACAGCACCCCCAACGTCGCCAAGGCAGCTTCGGCACCGAGCAAGACTTCCTCGAACACGAGTGCACGCTCGGCGGCACCGAAGGCCTCTACCCCCGGCACTCGGACCAGCACCACGGCGGCCGCGAAGGACATCAACGCTCCCAAGGGCCGCTCCGCACCCGAAGAGGTGGTGGCCCCCGAAGCGCAGTACTACTTAAAAGTAGAGACCTACTCGGCCAACGGTAGCAAGAAAGTGGCCTCCGACGTGACGGTGCTCGACCGCGAGAACCAACACGTGGTCGGCGTCATAAAGACCCACAGTACGGATTCGGTGCGCGAGTCGGCGGTGCAGTCGGGCAACTTTCGTATGTTGTTCGACGCCTTCGGCTACCTGCCGGACGACTTCGAACTACTGCTGAACCCCGACGCGAAGGCCGACACGCTGGCCCCCGACGGCGAGCTGAGTCTGGACGCCGACACGCTGGTGGTGAAAAAGTACCTGCACCGCCTTCGCAAGGGCGACATCGACGTGATGTACAACGTGTTCTTCCACAACGAGGCGGCCATCCTGCATCTCAAGTCGAAGCACGAGCTGGGGCAACTACTCGACATGCTGAGCGAGAACCCCAACATGCGCGTGCGCATCCACGGCCACACCAACGGCAACGGCTTAGGAACGATCATCGGCCGAGGCGAGGACAAAGAGAATTTCTTTTACCTGAATGCAGACGTAGTCAGGTCTTCGGGCACCTCGCGCAAGTTGTCGCAAGACCGCGCCGAGATCATCCGCGACTACCTGGTTGCAGAGGGTATCGACGAGTCGCGCATCGAAGCCGAAGGCTGGGGCGGCAAGCGTCCCCTCTACGGACCGCGCACGTCTCTGGCCCACAAAAACGCCCGTGTGGAGGTTGAAGTGATTGCCGACTAACGCGCCTCAAGCAAAGCAGAAGGAGCCCCGCCGGCGATTGCCGGTGGGGCTTTTTTGCGTCGGCAAAGAGCTGAAAGAGGCTTTCCCGCCTCCCGGCTAAAAATACTGCTTGATCTGGCCGTTGCGGATGCGCTCGAAGTAATGCTGCAGGTCGGCTTTCACTTCGGGAGCCAGGATGTAGAGGCCGAGCACGTTCGGGAAGCACATGGCGAAAATCATGGCGTCGCTCAGGCGAATCACCTGATCCAGTCCTAGAGAGGAGCCGAGCACCACGAACAGGCAGAAGATGGCTTTGTAGGCGATTTCGACCCCCCGGCTGCGCCCGAAGAGGTAGGTCCACGCCTTCAGCCCGTAATACGACCAAGAGATCATGGTCGAGAGGGCGAACAGAATCACGGCGATGCCCAGCACGAACGGGAACCAAGAGATGACCGTGCCGAACGAGCGCGACGTGAGGCGGATGCCCTCGGTAGCCCCCGGCTCGTACGAATCGGTCATGATGATGACCAGGGCCGTCATGGTGCAGATCACCACCGTGTCGATGAACGGCTCCAGCAGCGCCACCACGCCCTCGCTGATGGGCTCGTCGGTACGCGCGGCCGAGTGAGCGATCGAGGCCGAGCCGACGCCCGCCTCGTTCGAGAAGGCCGCCCGGCGGAAGCCCTGAATCAGCACGCCCAAGAAGCCCCCCACGGTGGCGTCGGCCGTGAAGGCACCCGACATGATGTCGCCGAACGCCCTGGGAACCTGCCCGATGTTGACGACGATGACCGTGAGCGCACCCAGCAGGTAGACCCCCACCATGAAGGGGACGATCTTGTCGGTGACCTTGGCGATGCTCTTGATGCCGCCGATGATGATGACACCCACCACGGCAGCCATGAGTACACCGAAGATCCAGCCATGCCCGTAGAAGAAGCTCTCTTCACCGCCCGTGATGGCGATGAGTTGCTGCGTGGCCTGGTTGATCTGAAACATGTTGCCGCCGCCGAACGAGCCGCCGATGCAGGCGATCGAGAAGAGCACGGCCAGCACCTTGCCCAGCCCGGCGTAGCCGCGCGCCGAGAGCGCCTTGCTGAGGTAGTACATCGGCCCCCCCGACACGGAGCCGTCGGCGTGCTCGTCGCGGTACTTCACGCCGAGCGTACACTCGACAAACTTCGACGACATGCCCAGCAAGCCGGCGACGATCATCCAGAACGTGGCCCCCGGCCCGCCCAGCGACACGGCCACCGCCACGCCGCCGATGTTGCCGATGCCTACCGTGCCCGACAGCGCCGCCGTGAGCGCCTGGAAGTGGCTC
>JBARYS010000554.1:0-7375 GCA_049648155.1 Catalinimonas sp.
GTCCGGTCCGCCGCGATTCTCCATCTTACGAAAGAAAACAGAGCTTATTTGCCATCAACTCTTTAAAATCCATGGCCAACGGGAGCAACATCAGCATCGCAAAAGCGAAGAAAGAGATTGCCAACTACATTCAGGAAACCGGCTTCGATCCCCAAGACCCGAACGCCGTGCTCGGCTACGTGTTCGACCTGTCGTTAATAAAAACCCTTATCCAGCAAATTGACGCCCACAATAAAGGCGGCGGAACGCAGATTACGGGCGTACGCATCTATCAGTCCATGACCGACGACAACAACAGTTTTGTTCGTAACGTGGTGGTCACGCCCGTCGACGCTAACCTACAGGATGTGCCCGAGCCTCTTTACGATCCTAACCCGACCAGCGTCGGGATCAGTGCTAATAGGACGGCACCTTCGTCGTCGATCATTCTCGGCCAGGCCATGCCGTGCCCCAATCAGTGTGGTAGTAACTAGAACCGAGCCGCTCCTGCGTCCGTCGACGCCTTAGTGCTTATGAATATTGAGGTTGTTGGGAAAGTAATCATCGGTGCCGGCGATGTTGTCGACGTGGTCCCCGCGTTGCTTTTCATCGTCTATTACCGTGGCCTGACGCCCCCTCTGCGGACGTTAGGCTGCTTTTTTGTCGTGAGCCTCGTTCTGAAGATCATCACGCTCTTCATGTCTTGGAGTAAGGTCAACAACATGAGCGTTTACCATCTGATTGGGCTGGCCGAGTTGGTTTTTTTCTTTCTCTACTACGGACAAGCGATGGCTCGCGGCCGTGCCTGGACGCGTTGGGTGTTCGTCCTAGCCCTTCTCTACATTTCGTACACGTGGCTTGAGGTGGGTCTTGAGCGGTTCAACGCTTTGGGGTGGGCCGGGGTATCGCTGCTCGTATTATCGCTGGGATTATATTATTTTTACCATCTATATCGACAAGATACCGTGGTTGCCATCGACCGGCACCCGGGCTTCTTCATCAACGCGGGGCTGTTGATCTACGCGGCAGGAAGCTTCTTTACGTACCTGCTGGGCTGGCGTATCCTGTCGCAACCCGCCGAGGGTTTCTTTCACAACGCCTGGATAATTCAGGTGGTAGCCACGCTGGTCAGAGACATCGCAGTTGCCTACGGAATATGGCTACATCATCACAACTTAACGAACTCACGGTCCTCGTCGCCGGCACGCTGACGCTGATCGGTACCGTTAGCATCGTGATCTGGTTTGCCTACCTATTTCAGCGTAAGCTCTTTCGGCAGGAAGCCGCCTACCGCCGGATCGAAGAGCTCCTCAGTGAGCAAGAGCTGAAGTCGGCCTACGCCCTGATGGAAGGGCGCGAGCACGAGCGGAAGCGCATCGCGGGCGAGCTGCACGACAACCTCGGCAACCTGTTCATTACCCTCCGCCTCTACGTCGATCAGGTGGCCGCCAAGGTGAAAGCGCCCGAGATGCTCAACCTGGTCAGCCAGATGATGTCGGTGGCGGAACTGACCTCGCAGGAGATCCGCCGCCTGTCGCACGACCTCAACACCAACCTGCTGGAGCAGTTCGGACTGCGCAAGTCGCTCGAACAGTTGACCGAGGCGATCAACCACGCCGAGAAGGTGAAGGTGAAAACCCGGATCGAACTGTCCGACCCCCCCGAGGGAGAGCTGAGCATCAACCTCTACCGGATCATCCAGGAGATGCTCTCGAACACCCTCAAGCACGCGCGGGCGAATCAGGTAACGATCGAGCTGACGCAGATGCCCAGCGGTGACCTGAGCCTGGTTTACAAGGACGACGGGCGCGGCTTCGACCCGGCGCGGCTGAGCGGCAACGGGATCGGGCTTGAAAACCTGCGTGAGCGCGTGGCGCAGTTTAAAGGCGAGTTGACGGTGCGTGCCGGCCCCGGGCAGGGGGCCATCTTCATCGTCGACATCCCGGGCGTCTATGCCTAGCGTACCCGACGAGGTGGTGACCTTATGCCTGGCCGATGACCACGCCATCCTGGCCGAGGGGCTGCGCGAAGTGCTGGAGGACACGGGGCGCTTCCGGGTGCTCGGGGTGGCGGCCGACGGCGCGCAAATGCTCGAACTGGTGAGCCGGCGCCGCCCCCGCGTGGTGATCGTCGACCTGCAGATGCCGCGCATGGGTGGCGTCGTCTGCGTGCGGAAGCTGCGCAGAGCCCACCCGAACCTGAAGATTCTGGTGCTGACTATGCACACCGAGGCGCAACGGCGGGGCGAAGCCCGGGCGGCCGGGGCCGACGCTTACCTGAGCAAGGACCAAGGCAGCGCCGCCCTGATTGGGGCCATCGACGCGGTGATGGTAGGCGAACCGTGGCCGCTCGACGGCCCGCCCAGCGGTGTGCCGAAAGCGCCCCCGTCGCTCTCCGTGATGACGAAGCGCGAGGCCGAGGTGGCCCATCTGCTGGTGGAGGGGCGTGACAACGCGGCCATCGCGCAGCAACTCTTTCTGTCGGAAAAGACGGTCAAGACGCACCGCAAGAACATCTTCCGCAAGCTGAAGATCAACAGCCTCGTCACGCTCGTGCGCCGGGCGGCGTCCGAGCGCTGGCTGTGAGCTGCTGAGCCCAACTCCGTGTGCCGGGCGTGGCGGCGCGTGCGGTACGTCTCACCGGGCCAGGTGAACCCAGCCCTTCGGGCTACGAGCTGGGCAGCAGCGTACCACCGGCCGACGCTTTGAAGCGCCTGGCCGACGCGCTGGACGTGTCGCAAGTGGGCCGCACGCTCCAAAGGCACCGAGACCGCCCCGCCGGCGCTGCTTTGGTAGACGTGGCGCGAGACCTGCGTGGTGCCGTAGGGCGTCAAGAACTTTTTTGCAGCTGTTTGCTCGTGTACTTTCACGTCTTCGAGCATGATCGGCTCGCCGTTCGTGTCGAAGCTCTTCAGGGCCGGCCCCGTGGTCGAATGGCCGCCTTAGTTGACGGCCCGGCGTATCTGCTCTTCCTGTTCGAGCATGGTGCTGCTAAGCTTGATGTTGACGCTGATGGTCGTCGAACCGTCGGTAGTGACACAGTACGGGTGGCATTCATCGTCCTAACTTTACGACATGCCACATCCATATTTCCCCTGATCGACGTGAGTCGTGTATTTGGCTAACCAGAACCATACCTGTAGACGCAACATCATCGCTCGATTATTGCCACTGCTCAACGAAGCCTCCCGGAGGCAGATACCGCTCATCTACGAACGGCTCCGGGCGCGGAAGGTCCTCAAACAACGCGAGCAGCGGAGCGTATGCGGCATCCTTCCTGAGCGCGTCGTTGGGCAGACCGGCAGCCACGTGATCCCGGTAGAGCAGTGGCAGTGGACTCACGTGCAGGGCGTACCCTCGGCTCTGGTGCGTTACGGCGGCGGCAAGGGCCGGCTTTCCCGCTTGTTCGCCGTCAGTCAGTTCAGGAATCGGACCGACGAGTGGGTAAAGGTGCTCACCGACGAGCAAGTCTAGCAGACCGTAGCCTGCGACTACGCTACTTATGCCCTCAAAACCTGCAGGGCAAGTTGGATGAGTCCGGCCGGCGGCGCGTTTGGCGGTGCCTGATCGCACGGACAATGCCAAAAGCCGCCCCCGCGCGGCGGAGACGGCTTTTGAATTATTTAAACCTCGGAGGTCTTCAGAACCTCCGAGGTTTCTAAGAAGACGCTCACACCCGTGCGCCGGCCGGGGCCTTGCCGCCTGCTACCGGCTCCTTCGCCAGCGACTTTCTTGTGGTATCCACGATCAGGCCGGGAGCCACGAAGAGCGACGAGAACGTGCCCAGCAGCACGCCCGCCAGCAGGGCGAACGAGAAGCCCTTCAGCACCGCGCCGCCGAACAGGAAGAGGATCAGCACCACGAGTATGGTCGTGACGCCGGTCATCAACGTCCGGCTCAGCGTGCTGCTCACGGCGTCGTCGAGCAGATCGGCCACCTTCAGGCGGGGGTTGTCGTTGATGTACTCGCGAATGCGGTCGAAGATCACCACCGTATCGTTGATCGAGTAACCTACCACCGTCAGCATGGCCGCCAGGAACACCTGGTCCACTTCGAGCACCAGCCCGAACACGCGGGCGATGGCCACCACGGCCAGCACCGTCAGCACGTCGTGGAACAGGGCCACCACGGCACCCAGGCCGAACTGCCAGCTCTGGTTGAAGCGCACGTAGACGTAGAGGAAGATGGCCGCCAGCGAGAGCAGGATCGACTCCCAAGCCGCGTCGCGGATGTCGTCGGCGATGGTCGCGCCTACCTTATTGCTGCTGACCACCTCGGGCGTGAGCTCGGCAAAGTCGGCCAGACCAGCGTCAAGGGCGGCGCGCACGGTGGCGTCGGCCTCTTCCGATTCGTCTTCAGAAAGGTAGCTGGTCGTGATCTTGAGCTGCGCGTTCGAGCCGTAGGTCTTCACCTCGGTGCCGGCGTTTTCAAAGTCGTCGATTACGGCGGCACGCACGGCCGTAGCCTCAACCGGACCGTCGAAGTCGACCACGTACGAGCGGCCACCCGTGAAGTCCACGCCCAAGTTCAGGCCCATCGTGGCCATCAGGATCAGGCCGACCAGGATCAGCGAGCCCGAGAAGAGGTAAGCCTTCTTGCGCTGCGCCACCACGTTGAGGCGCACGTCGTTGAAGATGCGCCGCGAGAGGGCGGTCTGGAAGTCGGGCACGCGGCCCCGGCGCACCGACCACTCGACGATGACGCGCGTCAGGAACACGGCCGTGAAGAATGAACAGATGATACCGATGATCAGCGTCACGGCGAAGCCCTTGATCGGTCCGGTGCCGAGCCAGAAGAGGATGATCGCCGTCAGCAGCGTGGTCACGTTGCCGTCGACAATCGAGCTGAGCGCCTTCTCGTAGCCCCGTTTGATCGCCATGACGGGCTTGATGTCGCCGCGTGCCATCTCCTCCTTTATTCGTTCGAAGATGAGCACGTTGGCGTCGACCGCCATGCCGATGGTGAGCACGATGCCCGCAATGCCCGGCAGCGTCAGGGCCGTGCCGAGTTGCGGCTGCGCCATGATGCCCAGGATGAAGAAGACGTTCGCCAGCAGGGCGATGTCGGACACCACGCCCGCCGGGCCGTAGTAGAGCACCATGAAGAGGATCACCAGCCCCAGGCCGGCCACCACCGAGACGATGCCCTGCGCGATGGCCTCGCGGCCCCGCGACGGCCCCACGATGGCCTCCTCGACGATGCGCGTCGGGGCGGGCAGCTTACCCGCCTTCAGGATGTTTGCCAGGTCCTTGGCCTCTTCGATGGTGAAGTTGCCCGAGATCGACGAGATGCCGTTCGGAATCTCGGTCTGCACCACGGGCGCGGAGTACACCTGATTGTCGAGTGCGATGGCCACGCGCCGCTTGGGCTGCTCGGCGGCGGCGGCGGCCGAGATGGCCCGCCACTTGCGCGCGCCGGTGGCGTTCATGTACATCACCACCTCGGGCTGGCCGTTCTCGCCGAAGTCCTGCTGAGCGCTGTTGATCACGTCGCCCTCCAGGGCGGCCGCCCCGCCGCGTCCCCGCTTGATGAGATACATCTCGACGAAGCGCGTGCCCTCCTGGCCGTCGAACGCCTTCACGTCGTAGGCAAACTTGATCGTGTTCGGAAATAGCGAGCGGATGCGCGGCAGCGCCAGCAGGGCGTTCACCTTTGAGGTGTCGCGGGTCTCGATGTAGATGCTGCCCGTGTTCGGGTTCACCTGAAACAGCTCGAAGAAGAGCGGCGCCGCCAGAGACGTGTCGGCCGCCGGCGAATCCCCCTCGGTGAGTTGGTCGGCAAGGTCGCCTTCAAATACCGAGTCGGGTCCTTCCGGGTCAATCGCCGGCTCGTCGGCCGCAATCGTAGAGTCCTCCCCGTCGGCGAACGGCTGCTCCTCGGCGTCGAGCGTTTCGGTGTCTTCAAAGGGGTTCAGCGCCTCGGTGTCTTCGTCGAACGGGTTGGCACCATCGGTGTTGCCGGCGCGCGACTCACGCGGCCCGACGATGGCGACGATCTCGGGGTCCTCCTCGTGCTCACCCAGGTAAGCGACGAGCGACGAGAGGGCCGGGCCGAACTCCTCGGGCTGAGCCACCTCCAGAAACTCCAGCTTCGCCACGCTGGTCAGTTGCTTGTGGATGCGCTCCACGTCGTCGGCACCAGGCAGTTCGACCTGAATACGGCCGCTGCCGGGTAGGCGCTGGATGTTCGGCTGCGTGGTGCCGAAGCGGTCCACCCGTGTGCGGATGATCTGCTCCGAGCGGTTGATGGCGTCGCTCACCTCGCTCTTCAGCACGGCCACCACCTCGTCGTTGGTCGACTCGAAGGTGATCTGCTCGCGGTTGGCGCTGGTGGCGAAGATGTCGCGCAGTCGGCCGTCGGGGTTGATCTCCTCGTAGGCCGTGCGGAACAGGTCCACGAAGTCGTCCTGGCTCTCGCGTTGCAGCTCTCGGGCGCGTTGCAGCGCTTCATCAAATTGCGGATCGCGGCTGTTGCCCGACATCGCCTTCAGGATGGCATTCGGCGAGACTTCGAGCGTCACTTGCATCCCGCCCTGCAGGTCGAGGCCCAGGTTCAGCTCGTTCTCTTTGATCTCCTGGTAGGTGTATTCCGCCCCCAGGAAGTTGTAGACCGGCTGCGTCCAGACCGAATCTAGGTAAGTCTTGCGTTGGTCGAAGTTCACCGTGCCGTCGGCCTGACGGGCGGCCTCGGTGGCGTCGGCCTGCACGTTGCGCGACACCAGCGTGAAAGAGAGGTTGTAGATGCAGAGCAGCGCCACCACGGACGCCAGCACCACGATTAGGGTTTTATTTTGCATGATGGATTGAGATGGAAAGTCGAAGAAACGCCCCCGCCCGTTCGCGGCAGACGGCATTCGGAATAATCAAAGTAGATAGATGGCCCCACAGAGCCACATGAATGCGTACCGTAGAGCCGCAAGATATTGCGCCCCGCCAAAGGGTTGCGGCTCGGCCAAAGGGTTGCAGCTCGGCCACGGTTCACACCGCTATCGCTAGGAGACGTCGCGTGACGGCGGAGGCCGGGGCCGCCCGCGCGGCAGCGTCTGCCCCTCTACGGGCCCTTGATCGTGATGGCGTGCGGAATCAGATTCCGGAAGTAAGAGATCGCGCACCGGGGCAGCGAATACACCGGCAGGACCTCGGTCATGACCCGCACCGGGCGGGCGGGCAGGATGAGGAAGAGCACCGGCAGCAACGCGGGCAGCACCGGCAGCAGCGCCTGAAACTCCGTCGCTACCCGATACACCGGCCCCGCGTCGTCGTCGGCGTCAGCGTCGGTGCGCTCGGTCGCGGCGTCCGACACCGGCGACGCTATGAAATCTGCCGGCGTGCCGCGCAGCAGAAAGAGCGCCAGCAGAGCGAGCAGAGAAGCACGTCCGAAGAAAGAGAGGCGGGTGG
>JBARYS010000555.1:0-2629 GCA_049648155.1 Catalinimonas sp.
TTCTTACGTCGCCCTGACGCTGCTGGTGGTACCCTCCGTGCTGGTGGTGCTGGGTCGCCTCACCATCGAGGCTAACCACGCCTACCTGCTGGCGGGCACCGTGCTCTGGTTTATCTGCGCCGTCTGGCTGGACCGCCTCCGGGCCGCCGCCGCCGAAGAGTAGATGGTGTTGGCCGGGGGGTAGGTGACGAACGTCATCGGCGCCGTAACGGCGCTTACTGACCGCTGTGCCCTATCTTTGCTTGATTTAGCTGTCCCAAAGGGCGGCTGATTATTAGCTCATTAAACTTTTACGTGGAGTGGATCTATTCGAAAAACTACTGACCGATCGGGGACCACTCGGGAAGCACTCGCGCGTGGCGCATGGATACTTTGCTTTTCCGAAGCTCGAAGGAGAAATCAAGCCCCGGATGCACTTCCGCGGTAAAGAGGTACTCACCTGGAGCCTCAATAACTACATAGGCCTGGCCAACCACCCCGCCATTCGTGAGGTGGACGCACAGGCCGCCGCCGACTGGGGCCTGGCCCTGCCGATGGGCGCGCGCATGATGTCGGGCAACACCAGCGAACACGAGGCGCTCGAAGCCGAGCTTTCGGACTTCATCGGCAAGGAAGACACGATGCTGCTGAACTACGGCTACCAGGGCATCATGTCGGCCATTGACGCGCTGACCGACCGCCACGACGTGATCGTGTACGACGCCGAGGCGCACGCCTGCATCGTCGACGGCGTCCGTCTGCACCAGGGCAAGCGCTTCGTTTACGCCCACAACGACATCGTGGGCCTCGAAAAACAACTCGTACGTGCCCAACGCATCGTGTCCGAAACCGGCGGGGCCGTGCTGGTCATCACCGAGGGCGTGTTCGGCATGTCGGGCAACCTGGGCAGCCTGCGCGAGATCATCGCCCTGAAGGAGAAGTACAGCTTCCGCCTGCTGGTCGACGACGCCCACGGCTTCGGCACCATGGGCGAAACCGGCGCGGGCACCGGCGAGCACCTCGGCGTGCAGGAAGACATCGACATCTACTTCTCGACCTTCGCCAAGTCGATGGCCAGCATCGGCGCGTTCATTGCGAGCGATGCCCAGGTGGTCGAGTACCTCCGCTACAACACGCGCTCGCAGATCTTCGCCAAGTCGGTGCCCATGCCGCTGGTGGTAGGGGCCCGCAAGCGGCTGGAGATGCTGCGCACCATGCCCGAGCTGCGCGACGACCTCTGGAAGATCGTGCACGCCCTGCAGGGCGGCCTCCGCTCGAAGGGCTTCAACATCGGCACCACACAGTCGCCGGTGACGCCCGTGATCCTGAACGGCGACGAGACGCAGGCCGGCAACCTGGTGATCGACCTGCGCGAGAACTACAGTGTGTTCTGCTCGGTGGTGATCTACCCGGTCATCCCGAAGGGCATCATCATCCTGCGGATCATCCCCACGGCGGCCCACTCGCTGGCCGACGTCGAGCAGACCATCGCGGCGTTTGAGGCGGTGGCCGAGAAGCTAAAAGCGGGCGTTTATGGTCAGACAGAGCTGAAAATCATGGTCTAACGGCCGGAATGGGCGTTTTTTTGTTCGAAAACGGCTCATTTTTTTGGAGGCTATCGATAAAATAGTAATTTGGGCCTCAGCAACGTCAGTCTCTCACCTAAACTAAAAAGCCAATGTCTCGTTTTGAAGAAGTCCGTGATCTGGTAATGTCCCTCGAAGGCGACTTCGATAAGTTCTACGACAAGCACAACCAAGCCGCCGGTACACGCGTCCGTAAGGGCATGCAGGACCTGAAAAACCTCGCCCAAGAGATTCGCATCGAAGTGCAGGACATGAAGAACGATAAGGACTAGCCTCCTTTCTTCTCCCTAAAAAAACCAAAGGCCGTCCAATTTGGATGGCCTTTTTTATGCTCAAATTTTGATGATCGATAGAGATATTGTTGTATGATTGAGTTGTTTCGTGTGATTATGAAGCAGATTGGTGCAGATTCAGAATCTGATTCAGTAATTACAATAATTTGAGACACAATTGTTTGAGTAAGCCGGCGCAACCTAACTCCGCACCGCAATGCCCGTCGCCTCGATCTGCTGCGTGAGCGCGTCGGTGAGGGCACGGCTCGCGGGGGCGAGCGGCAGGCGAACGTCCGGGCGGCCGATGCCCCGCAGTGCCAGCGCCGCCTTGATGCCCACGGGGTTGCCCTCGCGGTACACCAGCTCACTCAGGGGGAAGAGTGCCTTCAGGGCCGCCCGGGCTCCGGCCGCGTCCCCGTCGAGGGCGGTGCGCACCACGCTGCAGAACAGCTCGGGAAAGGCATTGGCCAGTACCGAGATGACGCCCTCGCCGCCCGAGAGTACCATCGGCAGCGTCATCAGGTCGTCGCCGGAGAGCAGGTAAAAGTCGTCGGGCTTCTGGGCGAGAATTCGCAGCGCCTGCGTGATGTCGCCGCACGCTTCCTTCAGCGCCACCACGTTGGGATGCCGGGCCAGCCGCAGGGTCGTCTCGACCGCCACGTTCGACGCCGTGCGGGCGGGCACATTGTAGAGCACCAACGGCACGGGGGCGGCGTCGGCCACCGCCTCGAAGTGCCGGGCGATGCCCTCCTGCGAGGGGCGGTTGTAGTAAGGACTCACGCAGAGCAGTGC
>JBARYS010000556.1:0-3101 GCA_049648155.1 Catalinimonas sp.
CGCTCCAGGTGGCCACCACGCGCAGGTCGCCCGCCGTTTGCATAAGCGCCTCGTCGGTCCGCCAGCGCTTGCGGTTACCCACCAGCGCCTCCCAAGTCACCGTGCCCGTTTGCCGCATGGCCAACTCGACCAGCGGCGAGGGGGCCACCGGTTGCAGAAGGAAAATCTCGACCGCCGCCCCGCTGGCCCGGCGGAAGGGCAGCCGCGCGGGAATCACGCGCGTGTCGTTGAACACCAGCAGCGCTCCGGCCGGCAGCACGTCGGGTAGGTCCTGGAAGGTCCGGTGGTCGATTGCGCCGCCCCGGTACACCAGCAGGCGGGCGGCGTCGCGCGGCTCCGCCGGGAAGCGAGCGATCCGGTCGTCGGGCAGAGCGTAGCGGTAGTCGTCGAGCGGAAGGTGAGCCATCGACGCGAAGCTAGCACCGGTAGAAGTGTTGCGCGAAGCCTACGGTCCCGGTTGGGTTAGGTAGCGGCCGTCTTGTGTACTTTTAAGTCTTTTCTTAACCTGCAAGTACACTTACTCAACCACCACATGAGAACCTTCCGCTACGCTTTAGGTCTGACTGGGCTTTTGCTGCTCGGATTAATGCCTCGCGCTCAGGCGCAAGAACTGAGTTCGACGGGCTACACCACCGACTTCGACGGCGAGAACGAAGAGAGCTACTGGTCGGGCGAGCGCTTCTACGACTACGTCCAGGAGGACGGCCTGATGAAGCTGCTGTTCGACAAGACCGCCACGGAGGTTTTCTGGGGAAGCTTTACGCTACCGATGCAGGTTGACATCTCAGCGGCCCCGGTGATGCTGATCGAGGCCGTCACTACGCGCGACGTGAACTTCGACGTGCGGCTGATGGACTCGACGGGTGCGGCTTCCACGCCGATCCGGCGGACGATCCGGAGCGGCGTGGGTGGCTTCTTTACCTACGAGTATGACTTCTCGGACGCCGCCTCGCAAGTAGACCTTACTAAGATTACGGCCGTCGAATTCATCCCCAACGGGTATCAGCTCGATGGGTCCCGCCGCACCGTTATCTACACCGGCGAGGTGCACCTGAACTCCTTCCAGATCGGCGACGGTGCCGCCGCGACGGGCTTGCAGTTTACGGCCGTCAAAAACCAGAAAACTTATACGTACGGTGCCCGCAAAGTGGCCAAGGCCCTTGACCTGAGCGCGGCGGTTACCGACCTGCAGGTGAGCAGCGACAACCAAAGCCTGCTGCCCGACGACAGCCTGGTGGTGATGCGTGAGGGCGACGTGGCGATGATCTCCTACGCCCCGGTAGCCGGCGAAACGGGCACGGCGCAGGTGAGCTTCACCGTGTCGGACGGCACCGCGAGCAAGACGCAGACGTTCCCCGTCGAGGTGGTCGGCAACATGGCCCCTTCGGTTGAGGTGGTGTCCATGATCGAAGTGGCCGCCGGCGTGGAGACCATGGTGGACCTGAGATCGGTTGACGACGGCAACCCCAACGCCGACCAGGTGGTGACGATCACGGCCGCGTCCGACAACGAAGCGATCCTTCCCGCCCCGACGGTGATGAGCGAAGACGGCAACAGCTCGTTCGTACAGGGAGAGCGCAACGGAATGCTGGTGCTCAACCCGGTGGCGGGTTCGATGGGAGTGGTCCAGGTTACCGTCGAACTGACCGACGGCAGCCCCGACGCCATGACCGAGACCGCCAGGATTGAGGTAGCGGTCTTCTCTGAGTTGAACGCGCCGCCGATGTTCGACCCGATCGCCGATCAGCAGGTGTTCGTCGACCTAGAGCACACCATTATCGTGAGCGGCCTGACCGACGGCGGCGACGACAGCGAGGAGCTGACCTTCGCGGTGGAGGCAGCCAACGGCGACGTCCTCTCGCAAGACAATATCGCCGTCACGCAGGGGGGCAGTGGTACGGCGACAATCACCTATACGCCCACCGGCACGGGCACGACCGAAGTCACCGTGATGGTGATGGACGACGGCGGCGCGACGGGCGTCAACAACGGCGATCAGTCGTTCAGCCGGACGTTCGACCTCACGGTTCTTCCCGAACCCGTTGAGGGAGAAGTGGCCGTATTCGACGACGCGAACTGGTTTGCCTCCGAGGAGGGTGGCACCACTTGGGGCATTGAGACGATCGACGGTCAGGAGACTTTCCGCCTGACATACACCGATGCAAAGCCGCGCTGGGCCGGTCAGGGCTACAACACCGTCGACGAGCTGAACTTGACAGAGTACCCCTACGTGACCTTTGAGGCGAAGGTGGAACGGGCGAGTAATACCGATCTCAGCACGCAGTTCATGTTCTTTTTTTGGGACATCAACGACCGGTACACCAACGGCGCGGAGGGAGTAGGCAACATGATAGTGCCTTCCGACGGGGAGTGGCACCGCATCACCCTCGACTACACGGGCCAGTTCTTCAACCGGGGGTTCGATGAAGTCAACGATGCGCGTATCGTTCAGGCCTTCTTCCACGTCGCCGGTGGGCTACAGGGGTCTACGTCTCCCTGGCTGGCGGGCAACTACTACATCCGCGACCTGCGGCTCGGTGAAGAGGTCACCGAACTGGCCTCGTCGCCGACGGTGCGGGGCACGCTCGACGTGGTGAGTAATCAATTGTTCAGCACGGACGAAGAGAGCCGCGAGATTACCCTGACGGGCATCGGATCGAGCTCGGGCGTAGCTGTCGACGTGACCATCGAGGCGAACACGAACGACCAGTTGGGTACGCTCAGCCTCACGGCCGGCGACAACGCAGACGAAAGAAAGCTGACCTTTACGCCCGCTGGTGTTCCCGGCACGACGCGCGTGACGTTGCTCGTGGACGGTGACGGGGTGGACGCACCCGCCACCCGGCAGTTCACCATCGAGGTGATCGATGCCGCCGCCGTCAACCAAGCCGTTCTTACGCTGGACGACGACGAGACCAAACAGACCATCCGTGGGTTTGGAGGGTTCTACGACCGCAGTGGTGACTTGGCCGACGAAGTGGTCAACGACCTGGGCGTCAGCATCATCCGCGTGGAGATCGAACCCGGGTTCGAGAGGGTCAACGACAACGACGATCCGGACGTGATCAACTTCGACGCGTTCGACTACAGAAGGGTCCACC
>JBARYS010000557.1:0-4923 GCA_049648155.1 Catalinimonas sp.
CCCACCTTCTCGCCGAAGTCGCGCGCGCGCCGCACGGTAGCTTCGTCGGCACCGACCGAGGCGGCCCCCACCGCGCAGCAGGCCGCGATCAGCGAGGCCGTTTTCTGACGGATCACCTCGAAGTAAATCGCCTCGTCGATGTCGAGACTACGCGTTTTTTCGATTTGCAGCAGTTCGCCCTCGCTCATCTCGCGGACGGCCTCCGAGACCAGCTTGAGCAGGTCGAAGTCGCCGTGGTCGATGGAGAGCAGCAGGCCGCGCGAGAGCAGATAGTCGCCCACCAACACGGCGATCTTGTTCTTCCAGAGGGCGTTGATCGAGAAAAATCCGCGCCGGTAGTCGGCGTCGTCGACCACGTCGTCGTGCACCAGTGTGGCCGTGTGCAGCAGTTCAATCAGCGCCGCCCCCCGGTAGGTAGCTTCGCCGATCTCGCCGCACACGCGCGCGGTAAGGAAGACGAACATGGGCCGCACCTGCTTGCCCTTGCGGCGGATGATGTACTGCATGATCTTGTCGAGCAGCAGCACGTGGCTCTTCATCGCCTCGCGGAACTTGGTCTCGAACGCCCGCATCTCGTCGCGGATGGGGGCCTGAATGTCGGCGAGGGTCAATGCCATAGAGGGGCAAACTTACCCGCAGGGGGGCAATGTGATGAAAAGCAGAGGGTTATGCGACGGCGTACTATCACCCCTGCGACGGCACCCCAAAACAGTTGCGGACCGCCCGGGGTCGGAATCGCCATCGGCGTCGGCGTTAGCCAGTGCTTTCAACAGCAATTCCGATGCCGCTACCGGCCCCGAAGAGACGGTCGGGGTCGAACGTTGCCTTCGGATACCGATGCCGAGAGCGATCCCGACCCCGAAAAGGCGGTGGGACTAAAAAGGCTTCACCTCTCACAACAACACCATGCTCAGCGCCCCGGCCAGCATGATCCACTTGCAGAGGAGGCTCAGCCGCCCAAACTCGCGCGTGGTGTCGGCGCGCACCAGCCGGACGATCAGCCAGCTCAGCGGCACCAGCAGCAGCAGGTAGACGAAGCCGATGCGCTGATCGGGCAGCAGGCCCGTCAGTGGAAACAGCACCGTGATGAAGAGCGCCGTCAGGGCGTAGAGCAGGTATTTGGTGCGCCGCAGACCCCACACGATCGGCAGCGTGCGGCTGCCGTGGCGGGCGTCGCCGCGCACGTCGGCCATGTCCTTGAGCACCTCCCGGATCAGCGTCAGGAAAAAAGCGTAGGTGGCAAACACCCCGAGCAGCACCTCGCCGCGCCGGTAGTGCACGGCCAGCACCCAGAGCGTGGCGGCGGTAAGCAGCGCCATGACGACGTTTCCCACCAGGGGCCGCCGTTTGAGGCGGTTCGAGTAGAGCCAGAGCAAGAAGGCCGCCGTGAGGTTGAACAGCCCCACGCGCGGACTGACCCAGAAGCCCACCGCCAGCCCCGCGAAGAGCATCAGGAAGTGCAGGCCCAGCGCCACGCGCCGCTTCAGGATGCGGTCCACCACCACCCGGGCGGGGCGGTTGATGAGGTCCACCTTGACGTCGTAGTAGTCATTGATGGCGTAGCCGGCCGCCGCCAGCAGCACCGTCGAGAGCACGATGCCGAACAGGGCGGGGTCCAGCAGGTGCCGCCCCGGCGTGTCGACACGGTCCACGAGGTAGAGCCCGGCGGCGTACTGGGTGAGCACCACGATCAGCAAGTTGCCCACGCGCACCAGCCGCAGCAACCCCGTGAGCGAAAAGGTGCGGGGGCGCGTGGTCGGCACGTGGTCCGACAGGGGAGCCGATGGGAGGTAGGGCTTCAAGGACTAGCGGGGCGTAACTTCCTAACACACAACCCGGCGGAAGGTGCCCCGCCCGACCACATTTTGGGACGCGGACACCGGACGGCAGCCCGTGGTGGCTACTGCTCGCTTGCCTCGCGCTGGCGCACCACCTCGAAGGCGGCAATGCCGGCGGCGACGGCCACGTTCAGCGAGCCGATCCGGCCCCGCATGGGCAGCTTGCCGGCGGCGTCGCACTGTTCGATAAGCTCGGAGGCCACGCCGTCCTCCTCGGAGCCGACGATCAGCGCCAGCGGTCCGCGCAGGTCCGCCCGCCATAGGGGTGCGGCGGCGTGTTCGGTGCAGGCCACCACGCGGATGCCCTGGGCCTGTAGGGTGCGCACGGTGCGCAGCAGGCGCGGCTCGCGGCATACGGGCAGGTGCGTGAGCGCTCCAGCCGAGGTCTTGAGTGCGTCGCTGCCGATGCGCGCACCGCCCTTCTCGGGAATCACCAGCGCGTCGACGCCGGCCCCCTCAGCCGAGCGGGCGATGGCTCCGAAGTTGCGCACGTCGGTGATGCGATCAAGCAGCAGCACGAATGGGTCGCGCCCGGCGGCGTAGGTCTCGGCAATCACGTTTTCGAGCGAGGCGTACGAGATCAGCGCCACGAAGCAGACCACGCCCTGGTGGTTCTTGCGCGTCATGCGGTTCAGTGCCTCCGGGGGCACCCGCTGCGTGGGCACGCGCCGCGTCCGGGCGCGCTCCAGCAGTTCGGGCAGCACCACGTCGTTGCTGATGCCCTTTTGCACGTAGAGGCGCTCCACCTCTTGATCAGAGCGAAGCACCTCCATCACGGCGCGGAGGCCGAATACCATTTCACGGTCGGGTGCTTGCCCGGCCGGTGGGGTCAGCGACCCGCGCGGGGAGCCATCCCGATGCCCTTGCGCCATTGTTCTACGTTTCGGTACCAGATGCGGTCGTACTCATTGTAACGGACCAGTTCGTAATTCTCGTCGGTAAAGATGGTGGGGCGGCGTCTGAAGACGAAGTACGTCTCCGGCGTGCTGCTGCTCTTTTCGTAGTACCACTCCTCGCGGTCGTTGAAGCGCAGCAACTTGGCGGGCGGGCCGAACACCACGTAAATCATGCCCTGGTCGGTCATCCAGCCCTCTTTGAAGGTGGTAAACCGGTCGTTGGCCTCCTGAACGCGCGTGTAGTAGGCGCGGATCATCCGGCGGGCGTAGTCCTTGTTGTCGTTGGCGAGCTTGAGCCAGAAGCGGTCAAGGGCCAACTTGGGGTTGTCGGCGCGCGCCAGCCGCTCGCGCTCTTTGCGGGTCGAGATGTAGATCAGCGGGGCGATCAGCTCCTCGGCGCGCGTGACGCGGGGAAACTTGTTGCGGTTCACCACGAACGAGAAGCCGTCGCGCACGGTGGTGTCCTCTTGGGCGAAGTAGAGGCCGTCGCCGGCGAACTTCATCACCTCGCCGGGCTTCAGAAAGTAGAGCTGGTCCCGCTCGGGGCGGCGGCGCACCGAGTTGTTCAGCGCCATCGGCGGCAGGGCGGGCCTGAACGCATCCTGATAGTAGTGGACCTTCAGCATCTGCTCGCCCCCTCTGGGCGCGCGGATGATCACCGTGTCGGCGGTGGTCAGGTAGTCGTCCACCACCGGGTGCGAGCGCCGCACGCCGAACAGCGCGTACTTCTGATCGAGCGACTGCCGGCTCGGAAAGATCGGTAGGTCGAAGACGAGCGACTTACCGCTCGAACGCTCCACAGCCCGCACCACCAGCACCACCGACTCGACCGGATAACGCTCCACGAGCAGCGACACGTGGAAGCGCCCGCGCGCGTCGCGGCCGTGGTAGCCGTCGAAGGCGACATCTTCCGCCTCCTTTATGATCTGTCGGCTCTTGTAACTGGGCAAGATGCGGTAGTCGAAGCGGTAGCGTTTCTGCAGCGTCTCGCTGGTAGCGTCGTCCCCCAGCTTGCGCGCATCGATGCGCAGATACACGCGCAGGTTGTCGCCGTCGTCGACCGTACGGCCACGCAGTTCAAGGGGCTCCTGCGGCGCGTACCGATGGGCCAAGTTCTGCTTGCTCACATGCTCGACCGAGGTACAGCCGGCGACCAAAACCACCACAAAAACAGAGAGCAAGAAGCGCATAGCGTTCAAAACAAGTAGCCGCTCAAAGCAGCCAGGCAAAAGAGGCGAGAGGCAAAAGAGGCGAGAGGCAAGGAACCCCGAAGGGGTGACATGATGATAACGATACACCGTCCGGAAAGATTACACGTCCGCCTCGGAGGCTTTCAGGTCCGTGAAGACCTGCACGCCGTCCCTGAGCGTCTTGTGCACGGGGCACTTGTCGGCGATCTCCAGCAGCTTCGCCCGCTGGGCGTCGTCCAGGTCGCCGTCCAGCTCGATCTCACGGCTGATACGGTCCACGCGGCAGTCCGGGTCGTCGGTGCGGTCGCAGTCGTAGGCCTTATCGTGGTGCAGGTGCACGGCCACCTCGCGCAGCGGCCACCCCTTGCGGTCGGCGTACATGCGCAGTGTCATGGCCGTGCAGGTGCCCAGCGACGCCGAGAGCAGGTGGTAGGGCGTCGGCCCCAGGTCTTCGCCACCGACGCTCTTCGGCTCGTCGGCCACGAAGTGGTGGCGGCCCGCCCGCACGAAGGTGGTGAAGCCCTCGTCGAGCCGCACGTCCACGTCGAGGTCGCCGTCCGCCTCGGCCGGGGGCGGTGGAGACACGTAGCGCGTCGACCAAGTAGCGATCACGTCGCCGACGTAGCGGGCGTCCTCCTCGCGCATGAGCAGGTGGTCGGCCCCGTCGAGCGAGACGAAGCTCTTCGGGTGGCGGGCGGCGTTGTAAATCTTGCGGGCGTTCTCGACCTCCACCGTGCGGTCTTGCGGCGAGTGCAGCACCAGCAGGGCGCGGTCCAGGTTGCGGATGTGCGCGTCGATGCGGTTCTCTTCCAGGTCGTCAAGAAACTGCTTGCTGATCACGAACGGCCGCCCGCCGATGGAGACCTCGGCCTCGCCGCGCGCCTCGATCACCTCGCGCTCCGACTGGATCAGGTGTGTCACGTGCGCCGGCTCGGCGGGCGCGCCCACCGTCACCACCGCCCGGCAGGCGGGCACCTGGTGCGCGGCGCAGAGCACGGC
>JBARYS010000558.1:0-2578 GCA_049648155.1 Catalinimonas sp.
TTCTTACGCTGCTCTTTCTTCTAATGCCCCGCCCCGGGCCACAACAAAATTCGTCCTCACGCCGCCATGACTACCTATTTCCCCGGCCCCTCTAAAGTCTACGACCGCCTCGGCGAATACCTGCAAGACGCCCTCGCCGCCGGGGTGCCCAGCATCAGCCACCGGGGTGCGGCCTTTGTCGACATCTCGCGGCGGGCCATCCGGGCCACCAAGCAGAAGCTGGGCGTACCCGACGACTACACGATGCTCTTCGTCTCGTCGGCCACCGAAAGTTGGGAGATCATCGCGCAGTCGCTGCTGCGCGCGCGCAGTTTGCACGTCTACGGCGGCTCGTTCGGCGAGCGGTGGTTTCAGTACACCCGTGCCCTGCACGAGGGTGCCCTGCCCTACGTGCTCGAACCCGACGAGGAGGTGCCCGTAACCCGCCTGCCCGTCGACACGGCCACCGAGCTGATCGGCATCACGCAGAACGAAACCTCGAACGGCACGCAAGTACGGCCCGCCGTGATCCGGGCGCTACGCGACGCCTACCCGCACGCGCTGCTGGCCGTGGACGCGACCTCTGCGATGGCGGGCGTGGCGACCGATTACACCACCGCCGACGTCTGGTACGCCTCGGTGCAGAAGTGCTTCGGGCTGCCCGCCGGGCTGGCGGTTATGTTCTGCTCGCCACGGGCGGTGGCACGGGCGCACGAGATCAACGAACGGGACCGCTACAACAGCCTTACGGCCATGCTGGCACAAATTGACAAGTGGCAAACCACCTACACGCCCAACGTACTGGGCATCTACCTGCTGATGCGCGTGATGGAAGACGCGCCCGACATCAGGACGACGGACGAGCGACTGAAACGCCGGGCGGCCGATCTGTACGCCCGCGTGGCGCAGCGCGACGACCTCGCACCGCTGATCGCGAACGCCGCCGTGCGGTCCGACACCGTGGTTACCGTGCGCGCCGACCCTCAGGTAGTTGCCCACTTTAAGGGGGAGGCTTTGGCGGCCGGGCTACTGCTGGGCAACGGCTACGGCCCACTCAAAGATTCGACCTTCCGGATCGCCAATTTTCCGGCCCACACCGACACGGAGATGGCCGCCGTAGGGCTGTTCCTGACCGAAGCCCCGACGCTGACGAAAGTTTAGAAGGGGGTTTGAAACGGGGCATCCGCCTCAAGCGCTCGCCTAAAATTATCCTGTAGAGCGGCCGCCCGGCATCCTGCGCGTTCTTTCTCCGCTGTTCCTGAGCAGAATCAGGGTGTACGGCGGCAAAGTCTCTCCGGCGCACCCTCGGACGGAGATTTCAGACGAGCCTTTAACGAGCTGAATTTGAAGGCGCAACCCTGCCGTTTGCAACCTTCAAAGTTGTGGTTATCTTCACGGTGACGATGGTCACGTAACCCTTACTCCCATGGTTAAGAAGAAGTTTCTCAAGAGCAAGCCTATCTGTCAGACGACGTTCGAACTTCCTAAAGACGCGCTGAACGGCGAAAAGCAGGTCGCCCTGGTGGGTGACTTCAACGACTGGAGCAAAGACGCCACCCCGATGAAGCTCAAGCGCAACGGTACCTACGGCGTGACGCTCGACCTCGAGTCCGGTCAAGAGTACCAGTTCCGGTACCTGATCGGCGACGACAAGTGGCTTAACGACGAGACCGCCGACAAGCTGACGCCCTCCCCGTTTGGCGCAGACAACTCGGTGATTGTTCTCTAGTTGTTATTTGGCTACGCTCCGACGCCTTGAGAGCGTCGTGCCCCACTTGTGTGGAGGTCGCGGCGCTTTTTTTATGCGCTGAAGTCCCGGAGCAGCTCCCGAGGGTTCAGCGGCTTGCTGAGAAACATCCGCACGCGGTCACTGCGCCGGGCGCGCCGCAGGTCGTCCTGATCGATCGAAGACGAGAGCATGTAGAGGCAAATGTGATCGAGGCGGGGGTCGTTGAGCGCATCCAATGCATCCAGAAAAGCGAAGCCGTCCATTTCGGGCATCTGCACGTCCAACAGAATCACATTGGGCAGCACGGGGGCCGTCTGCAGGTGCGTAAGCGCCTCCCGCCCCGATTCCATGACGAAAAATTGCTCCGCAAAATTCGACACCTGTAAGAGCTTACGGTTAATAAAGTTGTCGATCCGGTTGTCATCAATCAGCATGACAGACCCTACCACGGTACTAGTCTCAATCATCTTCGGATAATTAGTAAAGCGTTGAAAAGAATACGTAGAGGGTACGAAAAGCTACGGTTGAAGGCAGCGCCCGCAAAACCACTGGGTTTTCTAGAGTGCTCGGCCGCATCCGGCGGGTAGTCAGTGACTTACGCGGCGATAATTCCGACCGGATGTTTCTACCCGCGTTGATCACGGTCGGCAAAATAAAGCCCTTTTGAGCACCGTAGAGGTCCAATCGGGGGGGATTTCTTACCTCCGCCCGAAAACCGCTTCTTACAGCGGCACTGCCTCCGGACACCCGCAGCCGACAGTGTTACTTTTCCGGAAACTGCTCCGCCGTAATCGCGCGCTGATCCACGAGAGCGCACGCACTCTCGTCCCGAAGCCCGCGCCGCGTTCCGAACAAGCCGTTGCCGTACGC
>JBARYS010000559.1:0-6283 GCA_049648155.1 Catalinimonas sp.
CGTCTCAACCGGGGCGTGGGATACCGCCGCGTGAGGCATCACGTAAATCGGACTTGAACGCCGTCGGCGCTGTCTCGCCCGTCATCCTCCTTTCCAACGATCACAATTCCGTGCACGTGATTCGGCATCACCACGTGCGCACCCAACGTCACGAACGGGAAATGACGCAGAATTTCATGCCAACACGCATTGGCGATGTGCCCCATGGGCGACAAATCCGCCCGCCCACCACCTGCCCGAACCAACAAACCCGCCCCCGGGTGCAGATCGTCACAAAATACGCCGCGTTCCACCCGTAATCCCACCAAGGGGCACGGGCCGAAGGAATGCGGTATTTGTTTTGAAACGTGTCCACCGGGCGGGTGCGTTCGCCCACCGCGTCGATGCGATTGATGGTATGTGGTTTGGGGGGGAGAGACCGGCGCACCGGCGCACCGGCGGACCGGTCTCTACATCCGCTTCAAATTTTCCTCAATCAGCGCGATCCGCGCCGCCACCGACGCCCCCGACCGCAGTCCGTCCTCCGGCGTGTTCCGGCAGTAATCCACCAGTTGGGCGATCGTCGTCGTGGCCACGTGGCAGCGCGTGTCCGACGAGCCGTAGTAGATGAACACGTCGTCGCCGCGCCGCACCCAGCCGTTTACGAACAGCACGTTCGAGACGTCGCCGATGCGCTCCTCGCCTTGCGGGGCCATGAAGTAGCCCGCCGGGCGGTGCGTGATCTTCGTGGGGTCGTCGGCGTCGGTCATGAACATGTAGAGCACGTAACGCAGGCCGGCGGCCGTGTTGCGCACGCCGTGGGCCAGGTGCAGCCAGCCGGCGTCGGTGCGCAGCGGCGCGGGTCCCTGGCCGTTCTTTCCCTCGTTGACGGTGTGGTAGCGGCGGTTTTCGATGATCTTCTCATCCTGCATCACCGGGTGGGTGATGTCGTCCACCAGGCCCCATCCGATGCCGCCGCCCGAGCCGGTATCGATGAAGCCGTCCATCGGCCGCGTGTAGAAGGCGTACTTGCCGTCCACAAATTCCGGGTGCAGCACGCAGTTACGCTGCTGGCTGGAGGGCGTCTTTAAGTCGGGCAGGCGCTCCCAGTTTTCCAGGTCCTTCGAGCGGGCGATGCCGCACTGCGCCACCGCCGCCGAGAAGTCGCCCGGCGCCGCGTTGGGGTCGCGGCGCTCGGTGCAGAACAGGCCGTAGAGGTAGCCGTCCTCGTGGCGCGTGATGCGCATGTCGTACACGTTCACGTCCGGCTCGTCGGTCTCGGGCAGCAGGATCGGGCGCTCGCGGAAGCGGAAGTTGTCGATGCCGTTCTCACTCTCGGCCACGGCGAAGAACGACTTGCGGTCGTAGCCCTCCACGCGGCCGATCATGCAGATCTTACCGTCCATCTCGACCGCGCCGGGGTTGAAGACGGCGTTGATGCCCTGCCGCTCCATGAAGAACGGGTTGCGGTCGGGGTCGAGGTCGTACTTCCAGAAGTAGGGCACGTGCTCGTCGGTCAGCACCGCGTGGCGGTAGCGCGTCACGTAGCCGTTGTAGAAGTCGGAGGGTTCGTTGGGGCGGGCGATGAGCGTCTCGTAGCGCTCTTTAACGGCTTGTCGTCGCTCGTTGAAGTTCATGGGCTTCTTCGTCTTGGTTAAGTTTATCGTACCAATTCTTCTTCAAAATCAAGGTCGTAATCAGCAAGATCGCCGCCGTCGTCAGCAGGTTGGTCCCTTGGCGCACGATCACGTAGATCGGCAGCAGCACCAGCGTCGTCTGCCAGACGATGCCCACCGCCACGTTCACCATGTCGCGCCCGAAGTTGGGGTTGGGGCGAAACGTGGGGTCCTCGGCCATCACCTCGTCGCGGATCGGCCCCCAGAACCCCCAGGGGCGCACCGTGCGGTAGAACGACTTGAGCACCGCGCGGTCGTCGGGCGGCGTCAGCAGGCTCCCCGCCACGCAGCCCACCGTCGAGACCACCAGCAGCACCGGGAAGTAGTAGAGCGAGAGCGTGTCGGGATACTGCCCCGGGTTGAGCGTTTGCAGCGCAATGGGCACGATCGACACCAAGATGCCGCTCACCATGCCCCAGAAGTAGCCGTAGCCGTTGAGTCGCCACCAGTACCACTTCAGCACGTTCGCGGCCACGTAGCCGCCCCACAGCGCCGAGACGATCCAGTTCAGGATCTGGTTGATGTCTTCGATCACGAAGCCGATCAGCGTGCTCACCACCACCACACCGAACGAGACGCCGTACGAGGCGCGCATCAGCGTGCGGTTGCTCGCGCCGGGGTTGAAGTAGCGCTTGTAGAGGTCGTTGACGATGTAGGCGGGCGCGGCGTTCACCGTGGCCGCGAAGGTCGACATGAAGGCTGCCAGCAGTCCGGCCAGCAGCAGCCCCAGCAGCCCCGGCGGCACGAACCGCTCGATGGCCCGCGGCAGCACGTTCTCGAAGTCGATCGTGCCCGCCACCGCGTTCAGGTCGCCACGCAGCAGCACCAGCGCCAGCACACCGAAGCCGGCGATCATCAGGTAGCGCGAGGGCATCAGCACCACGCTCACGAAGCCGCTCATCAGGGCGGCGTCCTTTGGGCGGCGCGTCGAGAGGATCTTCTGCATGTCGTAGTTGGGCGCGGGACCGGCCGCCGACACCAGGATGCCCTTGAAGAGCATCATCATCACGAACGCGCCGAACAGGCCGTAGCCGTCGCGGTCGATCTTCGCGCCCAGTTGGGTCATCACGTTCGTGTTCCAGGAGGGCACCAGCGCCGCCCAGTCGAGGTCGAGCTTCCAGCCGAACCAGGGCGTATGCCACGTGGCGGGCGTGACGGCCGCCAGCGCCTCGGGCGAGACCTGCGTCATGGCGATCACGGCGATTACCACCGCCGAGACGGTCATGATCGTAAACTGCAGCAAGTCGGTGAGCACGATGCTGTACATGCCGCCCAGCACGACGTAGACCGTCGCGATGCCCGTGAAGATGATGCCGTACGCGTGCTCCGAGATGCCCCACTCGGGCGGCATGAAGATGGCGATGAACTTGCCGATGCCGATGAAGCCGTAGCTGAGGAAGCCCAGCACGCCCACCACCGCGAACACCACGATGACCATGTGGCTCAGCCGCCCGCCCCGGTCGGTGCCGAAGCGCGTGGCGATCCACTCGGCACCCGTCAGCACGTTCGAGCGCCGCAGCCACACCGAGAGGTAGACCATCAAGAAGATCTGGTTGAACACCGGCCAGAGCCAAGGGACCCAGACGCTCTTCAGCCCGTAGGCGAAGAAGAGGTAGACCATCCACATCGTGCCCGACACGTCGAACATGCCCGAGGCGTTCGACAGCCCCAGCAGGTACCAGGGTAGCGTCTTGCCGCCTAGAAAGTAGCTGTCCATGCTCTTCGAGGCCCGCTTCGAGAGCACCACGCCGATGATGAGGACGGCAACGAGGTAGGCGCAGATGATGGCGAGGTCAAGGGCGCTGGTGTGCATGGTGGTGGGGGAGGGGTCGGCCGAGAGGCGCTCGGTGCGACCGCCGATGCCCGCCTCTGAAGCGGAGAGAGTAGGGTGGTCGAAGATAAAGAGAATCGGCGGAAACGCGCGGCTACATTACCTATTGCGCGGAAGGGGGCGGCAACCACCCTGAGGAACGCACGGAGTGGTGGCTGATTTTGCCTCGGCGTTGAACTCCGGAAAGCGAAGGCCAAAGGAGAGGTAACCCCGCACTTTCAGCTACACACGGAGACTCTTCAAGACCACCGACGACTTCGACGAGTCGCCGAAAAAGACTTTTCACCAAACGATTTTAGGACTTGCGATCTGTTTTCAAAAAACAACAAACGAACACCTCCGAGAATATCGTAAGTCCTGGATTTGTAAACGCCTCCCATCAAAGCCGAGTAAAGGCTTGATAGGAGGCGTGTCTGTAATCTTTTACTGTGGAGTTCCTCTAATTAAATAGCAATGCTATAGACGTGATGCGCCTGCTCTTGGACACGCGTCCGCTTGTTTGGTTCGCCAACGGCGATGCTCGTGCGTCAATCACAAAAAAGCCACGACCGGGCGGCCGCAGCTTAGCGCCAAGCTGAAAAACACGGGAGCGGCTAGGTCAGGACATTCCCGACCGCATCGTGAAGTTGGCGTGTCTTCGGGTCCCAGTGGATGCGCTGCCCCAAGCGGTAGGACAACGTGGCCATGTGGGCGGCGATCGCCTCTTGGAATCCCGGTTCGATCCAACAACTCGGCTGGCCGCCGTGGCGAATGCAGCTGAGCCACTCGCGCACGTGCAGGTGGGTTGAGTCGACCTTCTTGCCGTCGCGGTAGGTGTAGAGCAGCCCCTTGTTGGCGAAGTAGCGCGTGGTGGCCGACGTGTAGCCGTCCACCGCCCCACTGCCGGGCTGGTAGGCGTAAAGCGGCTTGTCGGGCGCGGCCAGTTCGTCGTGCAGCAGGTCGGCGTACTTCTCTGAATGTACGTCGGGGTAGACCTTCAGATCGCGGCCCAGCTCCATCGTTGCCTCGTCGCCCATGAACAGGTTCGTGCGGTGGTACTGGTTGCCCAGCGTGGCGCTGTAGACGAACGTCATCTGCTGGTCGGGGTACTCCATGTTGACGTGCAGCACGTCGGGCACCTCGCGGCCGTCGAGGTGGGTGTAGACGCCCCCCGAAGCCATTACCGACGCCGGCAGGCCCATCTTCAGCACCGTATTGATCGAGTCGAACTCGTGCGTGAGCAGGTCGCCGCCCAGGCCGGTGCCGTAGTCCCACCACTTACGCCAGCGGAAGAACCGCTCGGCGTCGAACGGGATTTCCGGCGCGTTGCCCAGAAACTGCCGCCAGTCGATGGTGCCGGGGCCGGCGTCGGGGTGGATGTCGTACTGCCAAGCGCCGTTGTCGGTGTTGCGGTTGGTATGGGTCTGCACCAGCGAGACGTGCCCCAGCACGCCCTTGCGCACCACGTCTTGCGCCGTCAGGAAGCTCTCGGTCTGCCGGTGCTGGTGGCCGAGCTGGAACACGATGCCGCTTGACTTCACCACGTCGTACAGCTCGTAGGTCTCGCCCACCTTGTGCGTCATTGGCTTCTCAACGTAGACGTGCTTGCCGGCGCGGGCGGCGGCCATGGCCATGGGCGCGTGCCAGTGGTCGGGCGTGGCGATGATGACCGCGTCCACGTCGGGCGCGGCCAGCAACTCTTGGTAGGTCCGGTAACGGCGGGCCCCCGGTCCAAACGCGCTCAGCGCCTCTTCGGCGTGCACGTCGAACACGTCGCAGACGGCCGTGAACGCCACGTTCAGGTTCTCTTGCGCCAAGAAGTCGCGCAGGCGGTAGTCGTTGGGGTTCTCGCGGGCACTCTCGGCCATCGACTCCTTCCAGGCGGGTGTGACGAACCCGGCGGCCTTGGCCAGTTGGCTACCCCGGATGCCGTAGCCGATCAGTCCGAGGCGGATAGGCTTGCCGGCCATCGACTTGGAGGGCGGCGGCGGCACAGCGCGAACGTCCAGTTGACTCCGGACGCTCGTGCGCAGGGCCTCGTCGTACATCTTTTTATGCCCGGCGGCAGCGCCGAACAGGCCCAGGGCGGGCAGTGTGGCGAGGCCTTTCAGCAGGTCGCGGCGCGAGAATTGGAAGCGGCGTTTCATGGCGATAGATGGCTAGGCGTGGGTAAGGGTAGGTTGCGGAGTACGGGCGCGGAACAAGAGGCGATCCAGCCCGACGATGCGCCCGGTGGGCAGCAAGTAGAGCACCGCCAGCGCGGCGATCTCGATCAGGTTTTTGTCGACCAGCAGGTAGCTGCCCTCGGTGGGCAGGGCGTAGCGCGCGCCCGTCAGCGGTGGGTGCGAGAGGTAGTAGAGGCCCAGCAGCACGATGCCCCCCAGGGTGGCGGTGCGCGTCAGTACGCCCAGCATCAGCCCCAGGCCGATGGCGATGAGTCCCCACACGTTCAGGAAGTCGACCACGTCGAGCACGGTGGGGTTCTCGGCCAGCGCGTGGAAGAGCTCCGCGAAGGGCCCGCCCGCGTCGAGCAGGTAGCCGCCCGCCGACCAGGTGGGGGAGTAGAGTTTGGCGACTCCCTCGTAGAGGCAGTGCCAGCCGATGAGTACGCGCAGCACGACCAGCGCCGTGAGCTGTGGGGTGGAAAAGCGAAGCGGTTTCATGATGGTGGCGAAAAGGGTGGGGGGGGCTCCCTTCGTGGCGGCACACCCGCCGGGAGCACCGGTCACACCACTAAAGTGCCGAGGGGGAGCGGTCGAAAAGGTGAGGCCGCTTCCGGCGGAAAGTTGATCTTGGTCACCCCCCTCCGCTGGGCCCT
>JBARYS010000560.1:0-2161 GCA_049648155.1 Catalinimonas sp.
GCACTGCTCGGCCCACGCGCCCAGCGCCGCTTGGTCGAAGAACTTGTCGACCGACGACTTGAACGACCCGTCGGCGTGGCACTTCACCCACACCAAGCCGCGCATCCCGATCTGGGGGCGCTTCACCCAGTCGGTGAGGGCGTCGAGCTGCTTGCGGGTCCAGTCGGCACAGCCGGGTGCGGCCACGGCCACCACCCGCGCGGCGTCGTCGAACACCTTGAAGCCACCGCCCCGCACGGTCGCGGTGAGGTCGCACAGCTCCATGCCGAAGCGCACGTCGGGCTTGTCGTTGCCATAGCGGCGCATGGCCTCGTCGTAGGGCATCCGGGGCAGCGTGGGCAGCGTGATGCCCTTCAGCTCCTGAAACACGTGGCGCACCAGCCCCTCGAAGGTTTCGAGCACGTCGTCGCGCTCCACGAAGGCCATCTCACAGTCGATCTGCGTGAACTCGGGCTGGCGGTCGGCACGGAGGTCCTCGTCGCGGAAGCACTTCACGATCTGGAAGTAGCGATCGAAGCCCGACACCATCAGTAGCTGCTTGAACGTCTGCGGCGACTGCGGCAGGGCGTAGAACTCGCCGGGGTTCATGCGCGAGGGCACCACGAAGTCGCGCGCTCCCTCGGGCGTCGACTTGATCAGCACGGGCGTCTCGACCTCCAGAAAGTCCGCCCCGTCGAGGTAGGCCCGCGTGACCTGTGCCAGGCGGTGGCGCAGCTCCAGGTTGCGCCGCACGACCCGCCGCCGCAGGTCCAGGTAGCGGTAGCGCATCCTGAGGTCGTCGCCGCCGTCGGTGTCGTCCTCGATCAAGAAGGGCGGCACCTTGGCGGCGTTGAGCACTTCGAGCGTATGCAGGCGCACCTCGATCTCGCCGGTGGGCAGTTTAGGGTTTTTCGACACGCGCTCCACCACCTCGCCGGCCGCGCGCACCACCCACTCGCGGCCCAGCGCGCGCGTCTGCTCCAGCAGGGCGGCGTCGGTCACGCCCTCCTCCATGACCAACTGCGTGAGGCCGTAGCGGTCGCGCAGGTCGATCCAGGCCACGCTGCCCTTGTCGCGCACGCGCTGCACCCAGCCGGTGAGCGTGACGTGTTGACCGATGTGGGCGGGGCGGAGTTCGCCGCAGGTGTGCGTTCTGAGCATAAGACTTAAGGGCTGATTGAGGAAGAGGGCGCACCTTGCGGGGCGGCCGTGCGTTGTTTCGTTCGCGGCCGCCGTCGGGCGGCCGGGCGTCAAAGTTAGAGCTTGTCCGGACTTCGCCCCGTGGCCCTGAACTTGCACCGGGCCGTTCGGTCCGCACGAAACGCCGCGCTTTCACACCCCCCTCCAAATCCCTAAACCACTCTCTACTTCAGATGAAGCCTTCTCTTCGGATGCTCGCCCGCCTGCTCGTGTTCGTCGTGCCCCTCTGGGCGGCCGGTCCGTCCGACGTGCCGCTGGTCAAGACCAAGCTCACCGATGAGGTCACGATGGAGCTGCCCGCCGACTTTCTGCCCGTGGCTGAGCAGGACCGCTACAACCGCTCGGCCTCGCACCGCCCGCCCGAGCGGATGTTCACCGACCCCACCGGCCGCGTGGACTTCAGCTACAACACGACGCAAAACTTCCAGTGGCGCGAGCAGGACCTGGCCATTCTACAGTCGTTCTACCGCTCCACGATCCTGACCCTCTACACCGAGGTGGAGTTTCTGCGCGAGGAGCGCCCCCGGATCGACGGCCGCCCCTACATCGTGTTCGAGTTCGTCTCGACGCTCACCGAGGGCAGCGGCGAGCTGGGCGGCCGCCGGCCGATCAGCAAGTACAACTACGTGCAGTACACCCTGCACGAAGACTGGATCCTGGTCTTCTCGTTTAGTGCCCCCGCCGACCGCCGCGCGTACTGGCAACCACTGGCGGGGCGGTTTATGAACACGGTGCGGGTGCGGTGAGGGCACTAGGTCGTGTTGACATATGTAATGATTTCGTGCGTCTTTTTGCGCGTAGTAAAGTCGGTTGAGGCGGGCGATTGCGGGGCCGCCTGGGCAGCGCATCGGCTAACGAAAGCGGTGCGGAATACGCGCAAAAAGCGCCGAAAGCATCAGCAGATTATATACCAACACGACCTAGTGCCCTCACCGCACCCGCACCGTGTTCATAAACCGCCCCGCCAGTGGTTGCCAGTACG